>NZ_JASCPT010000153.1:0-10847 GCF_029959775.1 Pseudomonas sp. PS01270
CGCGAAGGCGGCGTATCAGCAACATATCTGATTACTGACACTCCGCCTTCGCGAGCAAGCTCGCTCCCACAGGGATCTCAGGCAACTCGCGAATCAGGCCAGCTCAAGCCAGATCGGCGCATGGTCCGATGGTTTTTCCATGCCGCGCAGTTCGTAGTCCACGCCGGCATCCTTGACCCGTGGCAGCAGGCCATGGGAAGCCAGAATCACATCGATGCGCAGGCCACGCTTCGGCTCATCTTCGAAACCACGGCTGCGATAGTCGAACCAACTGAACATGTCGCTCACGTCGGGGTTGAGGTGACGATAGCTGTCGGTCAGGCCCCAATTCTTCAGGCGCGCCATCCACTCGCGTTCTTCCGGCAGGAAGCTGCATTTGCCGGTTTTCAGCCAGCGCTTCATGTTGTCCGGGCCGATGCCGATGTCGCAGTCTTCCGGGGAAATGTTCACATCACCCATCACCACCAGTGGCTGTTCATTGTGGAACTGGCTTTCCAGTAGCGCTTGCAGATCGCTGTAAAAACGTTCCTTGGCAGGGAATTTGGTTGGGTGGTCGCGGCTTTCACCTTGGGGGAAATAGCCGTTCATGATCGTCACCGGCACGCCGTTGGCATCGGCAAAAGTGCCCCAGATAAAGCGCCGCTGCGCATCTTCTTCGTCAGTGGCAAAGCCTTTATGAATGGCGATCGGTTCGTTGCGCGAGAGCAGGGCGACACCGTAATGGCCCTTCTGGCCATGGAAGTGCACGTGGTAGCCGAGGGCGCGGATGTCTTCGTGGGGGAACTGGTCGTCGTGGACCTTGGTTTCCTGCAGGCCGATCACGTCGGGCTGATGTTTTTCGATCAGCGCTGCCAGCTGATGCGGACGGGCACGCAGTCCGTTGATGTTGAAGGAAACAATCTTCATGGTCGGCAGTCCTGGCAAAAGGGCGATGCTAGCTGACATGGGGGAGATGGGCCAGTGTGGGACAAATCATTTTGGCCTGTGGGATTTGTGATGCCCTATGCAGCGCCTCTGTGGGAGCGAGCCTGCTCGCGAAGAGGCCGGCAAGATCGATGAAGATCCCGACTTGGTCTATACCTGTGAGGGGAACCACATCACCCGCCCAAGGTTCGTACCAACAAGCGCGCCAGTCTCCGAGCGCGCCTCCGGGGAGAATCACTGCAATGCCTGAAACCCAGTCCGCCGTTGCCGACATCCACATGCTCGACCGCGGCTATTCACGCGAAGCCCGCTCGTTGCTGTATCAGGCCTATCGCCACGAGCCAACCTTCGGCTATCTGTTCGAAGCCGAGCGACCCGGCTACGAACAACGCGTGCGCGCGACGGTGCGCGAGCTGGTCAAACAGCATTTTCTGCAGGACCTGCCGGCAATCGGCCTGCTGGTCAACGACCGCTTGATCGGCATCGCCCTGATCGCACCACCGCAACGGCGCCTGGGCGTTACCGAGAGCTGGGCGTGGCGCTTGCGCATGGTGCTCAGCACCGGTTTTCGCTGCACCCGGCGTTATCTGGAATACCACGACGCCGTCGGCGCATGCGTGCCGGGTGACTCGGTGCACATGCTGCCGCTGCTCGGCGTTCACCCGCAGTTTCAGGGCAAGCACTTCGGCGAACAATTGCTCACCGCCGTGCACAACTGGTGCGCGGTCGATGAAACCTCGCAAGGGGTGGTGCTCGACACCGGCAACCCGCGCTACCTGGAATTCTATAAAAGGCAGGGTTATCAGGAGATCGGCGAGGTTGCCGTCGGGCCGGTGCGCGAACACGTATTTTTCCACGCCAATCCGCAGGTGTTACAAACAGCAACGGGATAACGATCGAACTTCTTCACAAATTACCTGTTCTATCAGGCTCCCGAGCCCGTGATAGCATCCGCGCCTATGAAGTTTCCACGAAGATTTACCAGCGGCGTGCTGATGCTGTTATCCAGCTGCGCGGCGCTGGCGCAAAGTGAATTGGATGTACGGATCAAGCCGTCCAACGATGAACTCAAGGCCAATATAGAAGGCTATATCGGCAGCCTCGGCGATCGCGACGAAGAAGCCTTGCTGCGCTTCAGTCGCGGCGCCGAAGAGCAGGCGCGCAAAGCGGCGCAGGCGCTGGGCTACTACCAGCCGCAGATCGACAGTGACGTCAAGGGCGGGGAAAAACCGCGTCTGGTGCTGAACATCGATCCCGGCGAGCCGATTCGCCTGCGCAACGTCACCGTGCGTGTCGACGGCCCGGCGGCCTCGCTGAAATCCTTTCGCGTACCGAAAAGCGACCTGCTCAAGTCCGGCGCCGTGCTCAACCATGGCCGTTACGAAGACGCCAAACGGGTGATCCAGAATCAGGCCTCGCGCTTCGGTTACTTCAGCGGTCATTTCACCAGCCAGAAACTCATGGTCGATCCGCGCGCGGGCGTGGCCGACATCGAATTGATCTACGACAGCGGCCCGCGTTATGCGCTGGGCAAAGTCAGCTTCGAGGGCGACACGCCGTTCGACGAAGACCTGCTGCAACGCATGGTGCCGTTCAAGGAAGGCGAGCCATACGACTCGGAACTGATCGCCGAACTCAACCGCGACCTGCAATCGAGCGGCTATTTCGAAGGCGTGCGCGTCGATGCAGCACCGACGGCAGCACAGAACGATGTGATTCCGGTCGCCGTCAAACTCGACACGCGCAAGCCGCGCACCATGGGCCTGGGCCTCGGTTATTCGACCGACGTCGGGCCACGGATCAAGGCCAACTGGACGCGCCACTGGGTCAACCCGCAGGGCGACAGCTATGGCTGGGAGGCCGAACTCTCGGCACCCCGGCAGAACGTCGGGCTGTTCTACGACATCCCGCTCGACCCACCATTGACCGACAAACTGCGCTGGGCCGGCGGCTATCAGTTCGAAGACATCGAAGGCTCCGACACCCTCAGCAAGCTGCTGACCTTCGGCCCGGAATGGCACAGCAAGTTGCCCAGCGGCTGGCAGCGGGTGATCTCGCTGAAATGGCAACGTGAAGAATACGAACTCGGCGACGACTCCGGCCTGAGCACGTTGCTGATGCCCGGCATCAGTTATTCGTACCTCAAAAGCGACAACCGCATCGACCCGCGCAACGGCTATCGCCTGAGCTTCGAAAGCAAAGTGGCCAAGGAAGGCCTCGGTTCGGACAACAACCTTTTATATGGCACCGCGCTGGTCAAAGGCCTGACCACGGTGTTCGACAGGCACCGCTTGCTCGGCCGCGTGCAGGTCGGCGGCAGCGCCACCAACGGCTACAACTCGATTCCGCCATCGCTGCGCTTTTTTGCCGGTGGCGATCAGAGCGTGCGCGGTTACGACTATCAGAGCCTGTCGCCGAAAAATTCCGATGGCAAACGGATTGGCGGTCGCTACATGGTGGCCGGCAGCGTCGAATATCAATACTCGATCGCCGAAAAATGGCGGGTCGCGACCTTCGTCGACCAAGGCAACTCTTTCAACAAACTCGAACTGCCCGACCTCAAGACCGGGGTCGGTGTAGGTGTGCGCTGGGTCTCGCCGGTCGGGCCGATCCGCCTTGACCTGGCCCACGCGCTGGACGACGACGGCGGCATCCGGCTGCACTTTTCCATGGGGCCTGAGCTGTGAAGCGTGGTTTGAAAATAACAGCGCTGACTTTGTTGGCGCTGGTCTTGTTGATCGTCCTGAGCCTGGCCGCACTGCTTGGCACGCAGGCCGGCAGTCGTTGGGCGCTGGGCCTTGTACCTGGCTTGAGCGTGGAGAATTTCCACGGTCGCCTCGCTGGGCAGTGGAGTGCCGATCACCTGGTGTGGCAGCAGGACACAAGCCGCGTCGAGCTGAACAAGGCAATCTTCGCCTGGTCGCCGCTGTGCCTGACGCGCATGACCTTGTGCATCGATCAGCTCAAGGCCGAGCAGGTAATCCTGCAATTCCCGCCGAGCGAAGAGACCACCGAGAGCGGCCCGATCACACTGCCGGACCTTCAATTGCCGTTGGCCATCGAATTGGGCGACGTCGAGGTGGGCAGCCTGTTGTTCAACGGCAGCGAACAACTCAAGGGCTTGCAACTGGCGGCGCACTGGACCGCTCAAGGCTTGCAGATCGACAGCGTGAAATTGCAGCGCGACGAGCTCAGCCTGAACCTGTCCGGCCTGCTGCAACCGAGCGGTAACTGGCCGCTGACGATTCAGGGCGATTTGACTTTGCCTTCTCCCGGCAGCGAGCCGTGGACCCTGGCGCTGAAAGTTGAAGGCGATCTGCTGAAAACCCTCAACCTGCACGCCGACAGCCGTGGCTACCTCGACGGCCAGTTGAACGGTGAACTGCAAGCGCTGGCGGAAAACCTGCCGGCCAAGCTGCGCATCACCAGCGACGCGTTCAAACCCAGCGCCGATCTGCCGGACACCCTGCAATTCAATCGGCTTGTGCTCACCGGCGAAGGCGACCTGAAAAACGGTTACCAACTGCTCGGCAACGCCACGCTGCCCGCCGAAAAATCGCCAGTGGCGCTGCTGCTCAAGGGCAAGGTTGACGCCAATGGCGCGCAGATCGCCGGCCTCGACCTCAAAGCCAACGACACGCAAAGCCTCAAGCTCACCGGCAACGTCGACTGGAGCAAGGGCCTCAGCGCTCAGGCCAATATCAACTGGCAAGACTTCCCGTGGCACCGGCTCTATCCGGAAATCGACGAGCCGCAAGTGACGTTGCGCACCTTTACCGGCGAAGTGTCCTACACCGACGGTCAGTACCTCGGTAATTTCGACGCGGCGCTGGATGGCCCGGCGGGGGCGTTCACCCTGAGCAGTCCGTTCAGCGGCAGTCTGGAACAGATCGCCTTGCCGCAACTGGTCATGCAGGCCGGGCAGGGCAAGGCCGAAGGGCACGTCAATGTGCGCTTCGCCGACGGCATCGCCTGGGATACCGCGCTGGATCTGTCGGCGCTCAACCCGGCGTACTGGGTCGCCGAACTGCCGGGTACTCTGGCCGGGTCGTTGCAGAGCAAAGGCGAGATGAAGAATGATCAGCTCAGCCTCAGCGCCGACCTCGATCTCAAAGGCAAATTGCGCGGTCAGCCGGCGATTCTGCAGGCCAAGGCTGACGGCGCGGGCGAGCGGTGGAACCTCAACGCCCTGCAGATCCGCCTCGGCGACAACAGCATCAACGGCAAGGGCAGCCTGCAGGACAAACTCGGCGGGCAGATCGACATCAAGCTGCCGCGTCTGGCCCAGCTCTGGCCGCAATTGCGCGGGCAGGTCAACGGTCAGGTCAACGTTGCCGGTACGCTGAAGGCGCCGCAGGGCAAGCTTGATCTGCAAGGTTCGCAACTGGCCTTCCAGGACAATCGCCTGCAAAGCCTCAACCTCGATGCCACGCTCGACAGCGCGCAGCGGGCGAAGATCAATCTCAAAGGCAGCGGCATTCAGACTGGCGATACCTCGTTGGGCACCCTGACCGCCAGTGCTCAGGGCGATATCAGAAGCCAGAAACTCAACCTCGACCTGATCGGACCGAAGCTGAAACTGGCGCTGGGTCTGGACGGCAATCTGGACAAGGGCAACTGGCGCGGACGCTTGGCCAGTGGCGACATTCAGGCCGGTGGCCAGGACTGGAAGCTGCAAAGCCCGGCCAGACTGGAACGCCTGGCGGACGGCCAGATCAATTTCGGCGCGCATTGCTGGCTGTCCGGCAACGCCAGCCTGTGTGGCGAAGACCAGCGCCTGATGCCCGAGCCGAAGCTGCGTTATCACCTCAAGCAATTCCCGATCGAAAGCCTTGCGCAATGGTTGCCCAAGGATTTCGCCTGGCAGGGCCGACTCAACGCCGATCTGCAACTGGACTTGCCGGCCAGCGGCCCGAACGGCGTGGTCAGTGTCGATGCCAGCGGCGGCACCCTGCGCGTGCGCGACAAGGATCAGTGGCTGGATTTCCCCTACCAGACCCTCAAACTCAGCAGCAAGCTCACGCCCAAGCGCGTCGACACCGAGCTCAATTTTGTCGGCGGCAAACTCGGCGAATTGCTGGTCCAGGCGCAGCTCAATCCGCTGCCGAAAAACAAACCGCTGAGCGGCTCGTTCCGCCTTTCCGGCCTCGATCTATCGGTGGCGCGGCCGTTCGTGCCGATGGTGGAAAAACTCACCGGCCGGCTCAACGGCAGCGGCACTATTTCCGGTGGCCTGCTCGCACCGCTGGTCAATGGCACTGTGCAGCTCAGCGATGGCGAAGTGTCCGGCGCCGAACTGCCGATGGAGCTGCAGAATCTGCAACTGACTGCGGCGATCGCCGGCGAATCGATGCGCCTGGACGGTGGCTGGAACAGCGGCAAGACTGGCAAGGGCAGCCTCAACGGCAACGTCGCCTGGGGGCAGGCGCTGGTGGTCGATCTGGCGCTCAAGGGCACGCAATTGCCGGTCAGCGTCGAGCCCTACGCCAAACTGGAAATGGCCCCGGACCTGAAGATTTCCATGGCCGGCGATGAGCTGAAAGTTGCCGGCAAGGTGCTGGTGCCGAAAGGCGAAATCACCGTGCGCGAACTGCCGCCATCAACCGTGAAAGTCTCCGACGACACGATCATCGTTGGCGCGCAGACCGAAGAGGGCAAACCACCGATCGCGATGAAAATGGACATCGACGTAATCGTCGGTCAAGACAAGCTGAGCTTTGCCGGTTTCGGCCTGACCGCGAATCTGCAAGGTCAGGTGCACATCGGCGACAACATGGACACCCGTGGCGAACTCTGGCTCAACGACGGCCGCTATCGCGCCTACGGCCAGCGCCTGACGGTGCGTCGTGCGCGTCTGTTGTTCGCCGGTCCCATCGACCAGCCGTATCTGGACATCGAAGCGATCCGCCAGACCGACGACATCATCGCCGGTATTCGCCTGAGCGGCAGCGCCGAACAGCCGACCACGCAGATCTTCTCCGAACCGGCGATGAGTCAGGAACAGGCGCTGTCGTACCTGGTGCTGGGCCGTCCGCTGAGCACCAGCGGCGAAGACAACAACATGCTCGCGCAAGCCGCGCTGGGCCTGGGCCTGATGGGCAGTGCCGGGATCACCAGTGGTCTGGCCAAGGATCTGGGGATTCAGGACTTCCAACTCGACACCCAAGGCAGCGGCAACGACACCAGCGTCGTCGCCAGCGGCAACATCTCGGAAAAACTCAGCCTGCGCTACGGCGTCGGCGTCTTCGAACCGGCCAGCACCATCGCCTTGCGCTACAAGCTGAGCAAGAAGGTCTACGTCGAAGCGGCGAGCGGCGTGGCGAGTTCGCTGGATATTTTCTACAAGCGGGATTTCTAGCTCTCGCTCCCTTCAATGATCGTTCCCACGCTCTGCGTGGGAATGCCTCAAGGGACGCTCTGCGTCCCCGCTCTCAAAAATGGACGCAGAGCGTCCCCGGCTGCATTCCCGCGCGGAGCGTGGGAACGATCCCGCGTGGCCGGTCAGTGATTAATTACCAAGCCCCCTAACTATTGCGTTGACATTCGCTGCCTAAGCAGTAACATCTCGACATACATTCACTGCCTAGGCAGTTATCAGGTCGACCCATGAAGCATTTCACCCCGGAAGAATTCAAACATTGCCACCTTGGCCTGTTGCTCGGCCGTGCCGCGTTGCTCAAGGACCGGATCATCGATACCCACATGGAACCCCACGGCATCACGGCCGCGCAGTTCAAGGTGTTGATCATCATGGCCCAGTTCGGCGTCGACACCCCGGCCGAGCTGTGCCGGCATCTGTCGCTGGACAGCGGGTCGATGACGCGCATGCTCGATCGTCTCGAGCAGAAGGCTTTTCTGCTTCGTCAGCGCAGCGAAGGCGACCGGCGTCAGGTGCAGTTGAAACTGACCGAGCAGGGCCAGCAACTGGCTGATCGTCTGCCGCACATCGGTGCCGATGCGATGAATGAGCTGGCCGGCGCGATCTCCCGAGAAGAGCTGAAAACCCTGGAATACATCCTCAAGAAAATCCTGCTGGCCGCCGGTGACCCGATCACCATCCAGCGTCTAGGTGATCACAATGAGCGCTAACACTTTGCGCAGCAGTCTGACGCTGCTGTTGTCGGCGATGATCCTCGCCGGTTGCGCCAATTACAGCGGCCTCGACACCGAAGGCCAGCGCCTCGACGCCGCGCAATTGAAGACAGCGCAGTCTCTCGAAGGCGTCACCCTGTCGCCAGCGGCGTGGCCTAAAAGCGATTGGTGGCGCAGCCTCGGCGATCCGCAGCTCGACGGCCTGATCCGCGAAGCCCTGCACGACAGCCCGGACATGCAGATCGCCGCAGCCCGCGCCCATCAGGCCAGTGCCGCCGCCTATGCCGCCGATGCCGAGCGTTATCCGACCCTCGACGCCAGCGCCGGCATCAGCCGTTCGCGGCTGGCTCGTGATCAGGATCCGCTGGGGCAGGGCGGTGCCTATGCGACGGTGCGCAATGTCAGCGCTGGTTTCAATTACAACTTCGATTTGTGGGGCGGTCAGCGCGATGCCTGGGAAGCCGCACTCGGCGAGGCCCGCGCTGCCGAAGTCGACCGTCAGGCCGCGCAGCTGACACTTGCCGCTGACGTCGCCCGTGCCTATAGCGATCTCGGTCAGGCGCACATCGTTTACGACCTTGCCAGCGAAGACCTCAAGCGCACCCGGCAAATGCTCGACCTCAGTCAGCGCCGCTTGAGTTCGGGGATCGACAGCCAGTACCAGTTCCAGCAAACCCAGAGTCTGGAAGCCAGTTCTCAGGCCAGCCTGATCGACGCGGAAAAACGCCTGAACAGCGCGAAGATTGCCTTGGCGGTATTGCTCGGCAAAGGCCCGGATCGTGGCAACGAAATCGCTCGACCGAAAGTTCTGCAAGCCAGCGCCGTGGCGGTGCCGTCGGTGTTGCCGGCGGAACTGCTCGGCCGCCGCCCGGATCTGGTCGCGGCGCGCTGGCGGGTCGAGGCGGCGAGCAAAGGCATCGATGCGGCGAAAACCCGCTTCTATCCCAACCTCAACCTGTCGGCCTCGGCCGGCGCCGAGTCGTTGCTGGGTGATGCGATGTTCGGTTCGGCCAGCCGTTTCTTCAACATCGCGCCGACCGTATCGCTGCCGATTTTCGATGGCGGCCGCCTGCGCGCCAACCTTGATGCCCGCGACGCCGATTACGATCTGGCGGTGGCGCAGTACAACAAGAGTCTGGTCACAGCCCTGGGCGATGTCGGCGATACGATCAATCAGTTACGCGATATCGGCCGGCAGATCGGCGCGCAGCAACATGCCACCGACATCGCTCAGGATTCTTACAACACCGTCGTCCAGCGTTACGGTTCCGGCATCGGCAACTACCTGGACGTGCTCAGCATCGAGCAGCAATTGCTCCAGGCACAGCGTCAGCTGGCGACCCTCAATGCCGAGCAGATCGACCTGTCGATTCAACTGATGCAAGCGCTGGGCGGCGGCTTTCAGGGTGAAAACCTGAGCGCAGCCAACGCCAGCCCCGCCTCGTCGCACCATTAATTCAAGGTATTTGTCATGGCCACTGCCGAAAACACCCAAGCTCAAGACAACACCCCGGACACCGGCAACCCGCGCAAACGCAAGGTGATGCTGCTGGCCCTCGCCGTGGTCGTCCTGCTCGCCATTGCCGGCGTCTGGGCCTATCACGAATTCATCGGGCGCTTTAACGAAAGCACCGACGATGCCTACGTCAATGGCAACGTCGTGGAAATCACGCCGCTGGTCACCGGCACCGTGGTCAGCCTCGGCGCCGACGACGGGGATCTGGTCCAGGAAGGCCAGGTGCTGGTCAACTTCGACCCCAACGATGCCGAAGTCGGCCTGCAAAGTGCCAAGGCGAAACTGGCGCGCACCGTGCGTCAGGTGCGCGGCCTGTATAGCAACGTCGACGGCATGAAAGCCCAGGTCAACGCGCAGCAGGCCGAAGTGCAGAAGGCCCAGGACAACTACAACCGGCGGAAAAATCTCGCCCAGGGCGGGGCGATTTCCCAGGAAGAGCTGTCCCACGCCCGCGACGACCTGACCTCGGCGCAGAACGCTCTGGCCAACGCCAAACAGCAACTGAAAACCACCAGCGCACTGGTCGACGACACCGTGGTCTCGTCGCATCCAGACGTAATGTCGGCGGCTGCCGATCTGCGTCAGGCGTACCTGGCCAATGCCCGCAGCACCCTGATCGCGCCGGTCACCGGTTACGTCGCCAAGCGCACCGTGCAGCTCGGTCAGCGCGTACAGCCGGGCACTGCGTTGATGGCGGTGATTCCGCTGGATCAGCTGTGGATCGACGCCAACTTCAAGGAAACCCAACTGCGTGACATGCGCATCGGTCAGCCAGTGGATATCGAGGCCGATATTTACGGCAGCGATGTGAAATACAGCGGCACCGTCGACAGCCTCGGCGCCGGTACCGGCAGCGCATTTGCCTTGCTGCCGGCACAGAACGCCACCGGTAACTGGATCAAGATCGTCCAGCGCGTGCCGGTGCGTATCCACATCAATGCCGAACAGCTGGCCAAGCACCCGCTGCGTGTCGGTCTGTCGACCAATGTCGAGGTCAATCTGCACGACCAGAGCGGCCCGGTGCTGGCCCAGCAACCGCCGCAAAAGGCTTCGTTCAGCACCAACGTCTACGAGCGCCAACTGGCCGAAGCGGACGCGATGATTGCCCAGTTGATTCACGACAACAGCGCAGCAGCAGGCAAGACCGCACAGCGCTGAGAGCACACCGGATCAGAAGCAGGCTCTGTGGTGAGGGGTTATGTGTGGCGAGGGGATTTATCTGTGGCGAGGGGATTTATCCCCGCTGGACTGCGCAGCAGGCCCGTTTTTTCTGAGCCCAAAGCGGGGCCGCTTCGCGACCCAGCGGGGATAAATC
>NZ_JASCPT010000154.1:0-10815 GCF_029959775.1 Pseudomonas sp. PS01270
CTGTTCATGTTTCGCGGTAGCAGCAACGAAGATTGAAACGTTGTGCCGGCCTCTTCGCGAGCAGGCTCGCTGCCACATTCGATCGAGTCGTCTGTGGCAGCGAGCCTGCTCGCGAATCGAGTACGACGCGGTATCAGGCGCTACGCACCACACTCATCCGCGACACCATCGGCAGCTTGCCCAGCAACGCGAAAACCGGCGCGGTCAGCTTCAACCAGAAGTTCGCCGCGTGATAGGCAAACGGTGTGTAGTAACCCCAGCCCAACGCCCACACCGCCAGCAGCACGCCGCCGATGTAGTCGTCCTGACCCCAATGCGCGCCGGCCACCAGACGCGGCAGCATGAACAACACGGCCAGCCCCCATACTGTTAGAAATTGTCCGACGGTGCGGCTGAACACGCCCATGAACAATGCCCAGATCAACAGCACTGAGGCATGATCACCGGGGAAACTCTGGCCGGAACGGTCCTTCAGCTCCCAGGTTGTTTCCAGGTGCGGAAAGTAATCGCTGATGTGCACGGCGCCCTCAAGCACCATTGACGGGCTGCTGTGCTGCCAGCCCATGTGATCGGCGAATTTGGAAAACAGCGCGCGGATCACCACCATCAGCAGCAGGATCGAGAAAAAGCCGAAGAACGCGCGACGCACGTCGATCGCCCTGAAGACCCAGTCGCCCTTGATCAGCAGCGTCAGCAGAATCAGTCCGACGACGATGTCGAACGGGCGCAGACTTGCAATTGCCCAGATGTGGAGCCATATCGGGTTGCTGGCCAGCGGCGCATTCAGCGAGCGGAACAGCCACTCGTCGAAAATCACACACAGCATCTGGCCGGTAGGCCATAACCAGAAAGCCAGTAGCGCCAACGGCACTACGTTACACAGAACCAGCCGGCCGAGGTTCCACCTTGATTGGAACAAACCCGGATTGTTCATAAAATGCCTCCCATGGCGAAAAAGCGCCGGCACCAAAAAAAGTGCCAGCAAGCGCAAATTTTCACGTTTTGTAATCATTTTGTCATCACATTCAGATACCCAGACCTATGACCGACCTAGCGGATACCGATTTCACTCAACGCTTCATCTTCGATGACAGCGACACTCGCGGCGAACTGGTAGCGCTGGAGCGCAGCTACGCCGAAGTCCTCGCCAAACACCCGTACCCGGAACCTGTCGCGCAGTTGCTCGGCGAACTGATGGCGGCCGCGTCGTTGCTGGTCGGCACGCTCAAGTTCGATGGCTTGCTGATTTTGCAGGCACGCTCGGAAGGGCCGATTCCGCTGCTGATGATCGAGTGCTCCAGCGAGCGTGAGATCCGTGGCCTGGCGCGTTACAACGCCGAGCAGATCGCCGCAGACGCCACCCTCAGCGATCTGATGCCGAACGGCGTTCTGGCCCTGACCGTCGACCCGACTGTCGGCCAGCGCTATCAGGGCATTGTCGATCTCGACGGCGAAACACTGTCGGACTGTTTCACCAACTATTTCGTCATGTCGCAGCAGGTTGGCACCCGCTTCAAGCTGTTCGCCGACGGTCGTCGTGCCCGCGGCATGCTGCTGCAACAACTCCCCGCCGATCGTTTGAAAGACGAAGAGGATCGCGCCGCCAGCTGGCAGCACCTCACCGCGTTGGCCAGCACTCTGAGCGCCGATGAACTGCTGAGCCTGGACAACGAAACCGTCCTGCATCGCCTGTACCACGAAGAACAAGTGCGCCTGTTCGATGTGCAGCATTTGCGCTTCAGTTGCAGTTGCTCGCGGGAACGCTCCGGCAATGCGCTGGTCAGTCTTGGGCTGGACGATGCGCTGGCGCTGGCCGCCGAGCAGGGCGGTAAAGTCGAGATCGATTGCCAGTTCTGCAATCAGCAGTACCTGTTCGACGCGGCCGATATTGCTCAATTGTTCGCTGGCGCGGGCGTCGATACGCCGTCAGATACCCGTCACTAAAACGGTTCAGCGCAGGTAAATTCACTGCGGAATGACGGAATATCGCCGTTACGACGGGAGGACCCTACTCTTTTTGGGCTTTTCTGGCATAATCCGGCCCACTTTTTTCGCGGTAGTAGTGCACGACTTTCTACTACAAAACGTTTGGAGCACACTCGGCCACTGGCCGACGGGGAACCTCATGACGCAAGCCAATAACGCCGTGTACACCGATCTGAGTGTTGATGATCTGGTAAAAGAAGCCCTGAATCGCGGTGAAGGCGAGCTTGCCGATACCGGCGCTCTGGTTGTTCGCACCGGTCACCGCACCGGCCGTTCGCCAGTCGACCGTTTCATCGTTGAAGAGCCTTCCACCCAGGCCGCTATTGCCTGGGGCCCGATCAACCGCAAGTTCCCGGCCGACAAGTTCGATGCCCTGTGGGCTCGCGTCGAGGCCTTCAACAACGCGCAAGAGCACTTCGTTTCCCACGTGCATGTAGGCGCGGCGGAAGATCACTACCTGGCCGTGAAAATGACCACGCAGACTGCCTGGCAGAACCTGTTCGGTCGTTGCCTGTTCATCAACCCGGCCCAGTACAACCCGGCTGGCCGTGAAGAATGGCAAGTGCTCAACGTTGCCAACTTCGAGTGCGTGCCTGAGCGTGACGGCACCAACTCCGACGGTTGCGTGATCATCAACTTCGCGCAGAAGAAAGTGCTGATCGCCGGCATGCGTTACGCCGGCGAGATGAAGAAAGCCATGTTCTCGGTGCAGAACTTCCTGCTGCCGGCCGCTGACGTGCTGCCAATGCACTGCGCTGCCAACATCGGCGAAGACGGCGACGTGACCCTGTTCTTCGGTCTGTCGGGCACCGGTAAAACCACCCTGTCGGCTGACGAAAGCCGTTACCTGATCGGTGACGACGAACACGGCTGGGGCGAAGGCGTGGTGTTCAACATCGAAGGCGGTTGCTATGCCAAGTGCATCGACCTCTCCGAGAAGAACGAGCCGGTTATCTGGAAAGCCATCAAGCACGGCGCGGTGCTGGAGAACGTCGTTATCGACGACGCCAAGCACGCCGACTATGCCGATGTCAGCCTGACCCAGAACAGCCGCGCCGCCTACCCGCTGGAGCACGTTGCCAAGCGTTCCGAGAAGAACCTCGGTGGCGAGCCAAACGCGGTGATCTTCCTGACCTGCGACCTGACCGGCGTGCTGCCGCCAGTGTCGATCCTCAACGAAGAGCAAGCGGCCTACCACTTCCTGTCCGGCTACACCGCACTGGTGGGCTCGACTGAAATGGGTTCGGGCAGCGGCATCAAGTCGACCTTCTCCACCTGCTTCGGCGCACCGTTCTTCCCGCGTCCGGCTGGCGAATACGCCGAACTGCTGATCAAGCGCATCCGCGGTTTCGGCTCCAAGGTCTACCTGGTCAACACCGGCTGGACCGGCGGCGGCTACGGCGTCGGCCAACGCTTCAACATCCCGACCACCCGCGCGGTGATCGCCGCGATCCAGAGCGGCGCGCTGATCGGTGCAGCCACCGAACACCTCGACACCATCAACCTCGACGTGCCTCTGGCCGTCCCGGGCGTCGACACTAACCTGCTCAACCCACGCAACACCTGGGCTGACAAGGCTGCGTACGACGAGGCCGCCAAAGCATTGGCCGGTCTGTTCATCGAGAACTTCAAGAAGTTCGAAGTGAGCGACGCGATCAAGGCGGCTGGGCCGAAGTTGTAAGTAGTGGTTTGCAGTGAATAAAAAACCGCCCTTTGGGGCGGTTTTTTATTTCCGATCTGAAATGCAGCTTGGTTGGACTCAAAGACGTGGCTTGCCCTGGCTATGTGTCAATCAGCCAGTGCACTCAGCACATGGACAGGATCGTTATGAATGGCCTTGAGTAGTGCTTTGGCCGGGCCAGTCGGCTGACGACGACCTTGCTCCCAATTGCGTAACGTTCCCAATTGGACATCGATCAAGGCTGCGAATTTTGCCTGCGTCATTCCCGTCGCTTTGCGAATCTGTTTAACCTGTAATGCATCCACATAGAATTCGCGGGACGGCTTTTTTTCACCCCGAAGAATCTCATCCATTTCCTGCACGCTTTCCATCAGCTCATCAAAAAACTTGCTCATGGTTACCTCCAGTTTCCAATCATGGCCTTCAGTGCTTTCCGTTCGTCATGGGTAAGATCCTGCTGCTCGTTTTTTGGATAAATCATCAACAACGCGATCTGTGATGCTGAAACGAAGTGGTAGTAGATAACCCGTGCGCCACCCCGTTTGCCATGGCCTTTGGAGGCGACTCGTGCTTTACGCACCCCGCCGGTTCCTTCGATTACATCGCCAATAGACGGGTTTGCGACCAACTGCTTTTGAAAGGTGGCGTAGGCATCGTCGTCCAGTAACTCTCTTACTCGGCGGGTGAAGACTGAAGTCTCAATAAAAATCATGGTCAATGTACGCCAGTGACTTACTTTCAGGCAATGCTGAAGTGTTGATAACGATGACTGGTGCCTGGTCGCCGACAGATGATCGGCGGCGATCAGGCTGCTCGCCTTAGGCAGGGGCTTTCCAGTTGAGCATCTGTGTCTGCGCGACTTGCAGCAGCTCGCAGCCGACCTGTCAGCAGGTACAGAGCGTAGGTGATGTGGGTGTCGCTGACCAAAGCAGCGACACCCATGACTATAGGTTCGCACCACCACCTCGTGATAGCCGACAAGGCATCGCGTGAAGTAGGAATGGGACGAACAGAGCGCCAGACGTTGCTACCGATTCTTCAACGCCTTTCAACACAGATGCTGGTAACCGGAAATATCCAGCAGGCTTGTGGTCAGTCCGGTTGCAGGGCGGTAGATCGTGCCTTTGACTGCTGAAAACGGCACGCCTTTGCTGCCCAGCGAGACATAGCGCTCGCCTTTGTCCAGTTCGGTGAAATAGGTGTAGGACTGGCTGTGCATCTTCTTGTAGCGGGCTTCGTCGCTGACGATGGCGCCGGTGAGGCGGCGCAGGTCGGTATCGCTCAGGTTGAGCGTTTTGCTCAGTGGCACGCCCCAGCGCTTGAGGCAGGTTTCCGCCAGATGGCGAACGATGCGGCCGGGCTCGATCAGCGCGTTGAGGTCGCTGCTGCTGCTCGGCTCGCCGCCGAGCGCCGTGGCGTTGCCAGCAAGGGTGGCGTGGCGACCGGCCATTGGATAGATCGAAGTCCTGGTGCCGGTAGCGGTTTGCGGGATCACGCAGCTGAAGCCTTTTGAGCGCTCGTCGCGGGCATAGAAGGCGATGTATTCCTTGACGTTGGATTCGAGTTTGACGCGGTTTTCCTGGAAGTTGCCAATTCCCGGGACTGGATCAATCGCAAAGATATTCACCGGAATATGTTTGAGCGCAGCGTCCCTGGACATTGCATTGGCAAGCATATGGCAACTGATACCACCCCGGCTCCAGCCGAGCAGATTGACACGCGTCGGAATAATGCCGTCCTTGCGGAAAGTCTTGATGATCTGTTCCTGCAACTTCTGTTGCGTGATACTTCGGTCGCCATAGTTATACTGGCGCCAGAACCAGGAACCTTCCTCTTTTACATCTTCAATAGGAATGCCTGCGGCTTTCAGACGGTTATATTCTGCCTCGGTAAGTTGTTTACGTTGCCAATCGCATTTGCCTTTGATGATATTCAACGCGTGCTGCACGTTTTCATCCCAGCCTTTGCCGAACAGCGTGCCGGACAAGCCGTATTCAGAGGTCTTGGTGAACAGGTCGTCGGCTTGCAGATTGCCGCTGCCAGGGCCGTCGACGACGATCCACTCGGCAAATTCGCGTCCGCTGTGGTGTGCAGCGAGCGTAGAAACGATTTCGCCGTCCCAGAAGTTTTTATGTTTGTCATCAAATTTGTTGGAGCCGGTGCCGCAGAAAAAGATTGTTAAAGTTGTCATTTCGTTGCTCTTGCTTATGTATAAGAGCAGTCAAGTTAGTTTTGGGCGGTGTTAAAATAAAGGGCGTTGTTGTGTCTGCGTTTGTAATGTGAAGTTTGTTATATATATGTGGCTGAGTTTTTCGAAAGTATGTCGAGGCGCTTTGATTGTTAAACGCTTGGTTTTCGCTTCCCATGTATCATTCAGTATCGATTCAACCCCGACCTTTTCTCGACTCGCTGCAATCGCCCGCTAGGCTTTGGGCATGGCAGCAGTCAAAGGAGTGACAGTAAATGCACCACACCCTGGAACAGGTTTTTGGTTATCCACAGTTTCGCCCCGGTCAGGAGGCCGCTGTCAGCGCGGTGCTGGCGGGGCGCTCCGCGGCGGCAATCTTTCCCACCGGCTCCGGCAAATCGCTTTGCTATCAGCTGCCTGCGCTTTTACTGCCACACCTGACATTGGTGGTTTCGCCGTTGCTGGCGTTGATGCAGGATCAACTGGCGTTTCTCAAGCGCCACGGTATCTCCGCAGGCAGTATCGATTCGGCGCAGAGCCGCGAGGATGCCAACGACGTCATGGCCCGTGCGCGTTCGGGGGAATTGAAGATTCTGATGATCTCCGTCGAACGCCTGAAAAATGAGCGCTTCCGCAATTTTCTGCAGCAGGTGCCGATCTCGTTGCTGGTAGTCGACGAGGCGCACTGCATTTCCGAATGGGGCCACAACTTTCGGCCGGACTACCTGAAATTGCCGGACTACCAACGTCAGTTCAACATCCCGCAGGCCTTGCTGCTCACCGCCACGGCGACCCCAAAAGTCATCGCCGACATGCAGGCCAAATTCGCCATATCTCCTGACGATGTAGTGACCACCGGTTTCTATCGGCCCAACCTCAACCTGCTGGTCGAGCCTGTACGCGGTCAGGACAAGCGCCGGCGTCTGGTCGAATGGATGAGCGAGCGTCCCGGGCAACCGAGCATTGTCTACGTGACGTTGCAGAAGACCGCCGAGCACATCGCCGAGCATCTTCAACGCAACGGAATTCAGGCCGAGGCATACCACGCAGGTTTGCCCCACGATCAGCGTGAAGACATTCAACGTCGCTTCATGGACGGGCAGTCCAATTGCATTGTCGCCACCATTGCCTTCGGCATGGGCATCGACAAGAGCGACATCCGTAACGTCGTGCATTTCGATCTGCCCAAATCCATCGAAAACTACAGCCAGGAAATCGGCCGCGCCGGACGCGACGGACAGCCCTCCGACTGCCTGGTACTAGCGAATCGCGACAGCCTCAATGTGCTGGAGAACTTCGTCTACGGCGATACGCCCGAGCGTGATGGCATTCGTTATGTGCTCGATGAACTCAAAGCCTCGGTCCCGGAAGGGCAATGGGAGTTTCTGCTTGGGCCATTGGCGGATCAGAGCAACATTCGCTCGTTGCCGTTGAAGACTTTGCTGGTGCAGCTGGAACTGCGGGGCCTGATCGCGCCGCGCTACGCTTATTACGCTGAATACCGCTTCAAATATCTGCTTGAGCCGGAGGCACTGCTCCAGCGTTTTGAAGGCGAACGCAGGGACTTCGTTGCGGCGATCATCAGGACGTCCACGCGAGCGCGCACCTGGGCCACAGTAGATTTCGAGGCGATGTATTCGCAGTATTCCGCCGAGCGCAATCGCGTAGTGACAGCGCTTGATTACTTCCAGGAAAAAGGCTGGGTCGAGCTTGAAAGCAAGCAAATGACCGAGGTTTACAGCCTGCTGCAAATTGATTTTGACAGCGACGCCCTGAGCGCTGAGCTGCACGAGTATTTCACTCGCCATGAACGGACTGAGGTGGCGCGGATTCACGCCATGCTTGAGGTGTTCGCCACCGAACGCTGCCTGGGTTATCGCCTGGCCAAGTATTTCGGTGACCACAATGCCCCTGAACATTGCGGGCATTGTTCGGTATGTCACGGCCAGATCGCGCGATTGCCTGAGCCACCGCCGTTGCCAGCGCTTGTGGATAAAAACTTCGCGCAATTGTGTGGTGAATTTATCCACAGGCATGAGCAGCACACAGGCAGCCTTCCGACGGCCGAACGCCTGACACGGTTCCTGTGCGGAATCAGCGTGCCGTTGTTCACCAAACTCAAGGCGCGGGCGATACCGGGTTTTGCTGCGTTGGAAGAGTATCCCTACGCAAAGGTCCGCGAGTGGGCGGACAGTCACTTGCTCGATTAAGCAGAGCGTCTGTGGACGCTGCATCCATCCGCTGAATGTCGATCATCACGCTAATAAACTTCAAAAAGCGTCGTGGCCTGACTAAGGTTGGAATCTGTCTTTGGGCCACCCACAAGAGAACAACATGAGCCAGACAAGCTTCGAGATTCAGCAGGCTGCCGTGATCGGCGCGGGCACCATGGGCCGTGGCATCGTCATGTGCCTGGCCAATGCTGGCGTGAACGTGCAATGGGTGGATAACAATCCACAGATGCTTGAGCAGGCGCTGACGACGGTCGCGCAAACTTATGCACACAACGTGCGCCAGGGCCGCATTGATCAGGCCGAGGCGGATGCGCGAATGGCTCGCGTATCTGCAGCGGCGGATTACGCGGCGATCCGCAACGTCGATCTGGTGATCGAAGCGGTGTACGAGAACCTCGAACTGAAGCAGAAGATTTTTCGCGAACTCGATGGTCTGCTCAAGCCTGAGGCCCTGCTGGCGAGCAACACCTCGGCGCTGGACATCGACGCCATCGCGGCTGCGACCCGGCGCCCGGCGCAGGTGCTGGGTCTGCACTTCTTCAGCCCGGCGCACATCATGAAACTGCTGGAAATCGTGCGCGGTGCGCAGACCTCGCCAGCGGCACTGGAGGCAGCGCTGGCACTCGGCAAGCGCATGGGTAAGGTCAGCGTGGTGTCTGGCAACTGCCACGGTTTTATCGGCAACCGCATGCTGCATCCGTATGTACTCGAAGCGCGCAAGATGCTCCTCGAAGGTGCTTATCCACAGCAGGTGGATGCCGCGCTGCAAGGTTTCGGCTTCGCCATGGGGCCGTTTCGCATGTACGACGTGGTCGGCATCGATCTGGAATGGCGTGCTCGGCAGTTAGCTGGCAAGGGGCAGGATGCGCCCGAGGTTCAGGTGGATAACCGCCTGTGTGAGATGGGCCGGTTCGGGCAGAAGTCCGGCAACGGCTACTACCACTATGAGCCGGGCAGTCGCCAGGCCGAGCATGATCCCGAAGTGGACGCGCTGGTGCTGCGAGTCAGCGAAGAACTGGGTTTCCAGCGTCGCGACATCGGCCCTGAAGAAATTCTCGAGCGCTGTTTGCTGGCGCTGGTCAACGAAGGCGCGAAGATCCTCCAGGAAGGCATTGCCAGCTCCGCCCATGACATCGATCTGGTGTATTTGAACGGCTATGGTTTTCCAGCAGAAAAGGGTGGGCCGATGGCCTGGGCGGATCAGCAGGGGCTGGCGGATATCCATCAGCGCTTGCTGGCGCTGGAGACGCGGCAGGGCGATCAGTGGACGCCGGCGCGGTTGATTGGCGAACTGGCGGCGCAGGGGAAGGGGTTTGCTGATCGTTGACGCCGGTCGGCTGTGCTGACGCCTTCGCGAGCAGGCTCGCTCCCACAGGTAAAGTGTTCATCAACACGATCAAATTAAATGAAGAGAATGCGAGAACCCTGCATGAATCAACGCTCCGACTACCCCCACTTCCAGCCCATTACCACACGCTGGCATGACAACGACGCCTACGGTCACGTCAACAACGTTACCTACTACAGCTTCTTCGACACGGCGGTGAATACCTACCTGATTCAGGTCGGTGGCCTGGATATTCATGACGGCGAAGTGGTGGGATTCGTGGTGAGTTCGGCCTGCGATTACTTTGCCTCGATCGCTTTCCCCGATCTGATCGAGATCGGACTACGGGTCGGCAAGCTGGGCAACAGTTCGGTGCAATACGAACTGGCTGTGTTCAAGGTTGGCGAAAGCGAGGCGTGTGCGGCGGGGCGGTTCGTGCATGTGTTTGTCGATCGGTCGAGCAATCAGCCGGTGCCGATTCCGGCAGATTTGCGTGGAGCGCTGGAGCGGCTGGTGGTCTAGACGCGCAAAAAAAATCGCAGCTAAAAAGCTGCGATTTTTTGTTCAAGCCTTCGCCTTAGTGGTGGCGATAGTACTTGTGATGCTTGCGGTGGCCATAGGCATGGCCGCGACCTGGATGACCACGGTCGCGGTAGTAGCGACGGTCATCATGGCCACGGTCATAGCGACGATCATCGTCGTCACTCTTGTTGCCCATGTAGTTACCCAGCGCGCCACCTGCACCGCCACCAGCGGCGGAGCCGATCAGGCTGCCGGTGGTGCCGCCGAGACTGCGGCCAACCACGTTACCGCCGGCTGCACCCAGTGCACCACCAATGGCTGCTTCGCCACGGCTGCGCTTGTCTGCGCCGACCGCACTACCACCCGCGCCGCCCAGGGCTGCGCCGATGGTGGAACCTGTATTGCCGCCTAACGATTGACCGACGACCGAGCCAAGAACCCCGCCCAATGCGCCGCCCACACCTGCTTCGGTGGTGCCTCCGGCAGAAGCGAAGCCACTGACCAGGCCAAGGGACAACAAGAGAATCGAGGAGAACTTCATAGAGGATGAGCCTCAAAGGGATGACGGCGCCGATCCTGAAGCTCTGCAATGGGCGTGACAATCAAAATCCGACGAATAACACGACTTGTATACAATATTGCAAGTTACTGTTTTTTCACCGGAACTTAACCGATTTTCGCCGGTCTTTAGCTACTTCGGACAGGCCGTTTTCATGCGAAAACGGCCTTTTTTGTGGGCGGTCGAAAATCTTTGCCACGGCAGATCTGTTGACAGGTCGATGGCTTTCGCGAGCAGGCTCGCTCCCACATTTGAAATGCATTCCAAGTGTGGGAGCGCGCCTGCTCGCGAAGAGGTCATTCCAAGCGCCGGGTCAAG
>NZ_JASCPT010000155.1:0-10774 GCF_029959775.1 Pseudomonas sp. PS01270
ACGCTGGACTCACCTGTGGGTGCGTGCCTGCTCGCGAAGGCGTCGTATCAGAAAGACATGTGCTGGCTGACATAACGCTTTCGCGAGCAGGCTCGCTCCCACATTGGCTATTGGTGACGTTGAACAGCTCAGTTCAATTGCAGGGTTTCATTGAACTGACTGATCGCATCCACCACATGCCGCGAGCCCTGCTGAATCTCGAGGATCACCTCGCCCGCCTCGTTCGCCAGCTCCACGCCCAACCCGGTTCGGCTCAGGCTCGACTGCATGCTCGATACCGCGCTCAGCGACAGGTCGTGGTTCTTGCGCACCACGTCGACAATTTCCAGAGTGGCCTGACTGGTCCGCGCGGCGAGGCTGCGCACCTCATCGGCGACGACGGCAAAACCGCGTCCATGCTCACCGGCGCGCGCCGCTTCGATCGCTGCATTGAGTGCCAGCAGGTTGGTCTGATCGGCAATGCCGCGAATGGTCTGGACGATGGTGCCGATGATGTCCGACTGTTTGCTTACCGCATCGATGCTCACCGCCGCTTCGTTCAGATCGCGGGAGATGTCCTGAATGATCTGCACGGTCTGCTGCACGACTTGTGAGCCTTTTTGCGCGCACGCGTCGTTTTGTACCGAGGTGCTGTGGGCCGATTCCGCAGCGTTTTGCAGGGTGGTCATCTGCCGGGTGATGTCGCTGGCGAACTTGACCACTTTGTACAGGCGGCCCTTGGCGTCGAACAGCGGGTTGTACGAGGCTTCCAGATAAACCATCTGGCCGGACTTGTTCTTGCGTTCGAAACGGTGCGAGTGATATTCGCCGCGATTGAGCGAAGCCCAGAACGCTTTGTATTGCGCGGACTCCGCTTCGGCGCGGTGACAGAACAGGCTGTGGTGCTGGCCGACAATTTCAGGGTGCGCGTACTGCATCGTCTGCAGAAAGTTGTCGTTGGCGCGGATGACATGGCCTTCGGGAGTGAACTCGATCACCGCCATGGAACGACCGATCGCCGCCAGCATGGCTTCTTCTTCATGTTCTTTGTTGATGCGTGCGGTGATGTCCGCCGCAACCTTGATCACACTTCTGACCTGTTTGTCGGGCCCGAACACCGGCATGTAACTGGCTTCAAGCCAGATCTCCCGGCCGCTCTTGTTCAGGCGCAGAAAAGTGCCGCTGAGCGGTTCACCACGAGCCAGGTCGCGCCACAACTTCGTGTAGTCCTCGCTGCGGTAGAAGCTTTCTTCACAGAAGATCCGATGGTGTTTGCCGCGCACTTCTTCGGCGCTGTAGCCCATGGTCTTGCAGAAGTTCTCGTTGGCGTCGAGAACGATGCCGTCCGGGGTGAACTCGATCATCGCCATCGAGCGGCTGATCGCCTCTATTTTCGCGTTGGCCTCGGTCAGCGCACAGCTGAAACGCTCGATTTCCCGCAGGTCAGCCTTGTGATGTAGGTTGAACATGGTTGTATCACCTTCCGCGCGTTCTTTTGATTTGATGAAAGTTCAGGTCTTGCAAGATCCATCACTACGTTCCACAGAACAGGCACACGCCTTCCTCCACGGGAGGAAGTTGTCAGGTGATAAATGATGATCAATCGGAGGGTCCCTGCAGCGACGCTCTGATCAAGACATCCTTTTCTTGATAGCCCGCAAGCGGGCCAGCCCTAACGCGTAGAAGAACTTCCATTTAGATGACGCTCCTTGTTGGTTCAGTGTCGGTGCCTTGGATTGCGCACTCTGGCAGCATGAATCACGGACCAACCTGTTCCATCGGCCGGTTGGCATGACGGTCGACATGGTTAGTTACCTGCAAGCATAGCCAGCGCAACGCCGGGCGCAAGGCCACTAGTCGGCCAGTATCTGGCACTTTTTGCACAAGAAACGGTTCAGCGCGGGGAAACAGTGTGGTGAAAACGGACGTTTTCGCCAGCGAGGCGGGAGCCCGTGAACCGGGCTTCCGCATGGTTTGATCAATGGCCGAAAATATCGACCTTCTTGGCTTTCTTCTCGGCACGTTTTTCAATCGCGGTCTTGGCCGGCTTCTTCTTCGCGGCTTTCTTTGAATCCATACCTTTGGACATGATCGGTACTCCACTCACAGGGGTGTGAGTTCAGGTATACACCTATCCCGAAGCGCGCGTTCTTTTATAATCGGCGCTTTTCGCAGCGACAGCCCGAACCATGTCCGATATCCACTACAGCCAGCTCGACGAATCGTTGTGGCCGCTGATGAACAAGTTCTACCGCAGCCACCAGTCGTCGATGAAGGCCGTGCGCGAGGCGCAGTTGTGGGTAGCGCGGCGCGGCGAGATCGTTGCGGCGCTGTGCCTGCGTCCGGTAGCGGGCGGGCATTGGCTGACGGGGTTGTTTGTTGACCCGGGGTGTCGCGAGCAGGGCATTGCTGCACAACTGATCGCGGCGGCGGTTGCTGAGGTGGACGAGCCGGTGTGGCTGTTCTGCCATCCTGATTTGCGCGGGTTTTATGAGCGACGCGGGTTCAGCTTCGATCCGCCGCTGCCGCAGGCGATGGCCGAGCGGTTGAGTCGGTATGCGCGGAGCAAGCCGATGATTGCGATGGGGCTAGTTTGAAGATCAAAAGATCGCAGCCTTCGGCAGCTCCTACACCGATCCCTGTAGGAGCTGCCGAAGGCTGCGATCTTTTGATTCTGGTTAATCGTCAACGTTGGGATCAAGGTCCGGAAACAGCACTTCGGTAAAGCCGAACTTGCTGAAGTCGGTAATCCGCGACGGATACAGCCGGCCGATCAGGTGATCGCATTCATGCTGCACCACTCGCGCATGAAACCCCGAGGCCACTCGCACAATCGGCTCGCCCTTCGGATCAAAGCCTTCGTAGCGAATCTGCTGATAGCGCTCCACCGCGCCGCGCAGGCCCGGCACCGACAGACAGCCTTCGAAGCCCTCTTCCATCAGCGGATTCAACGGCGTGATGAGCGGGTTGATCAGGATCGTCTGCGGCACTGCTTCAGCGTCCGGATAACGCTCGCTGTGTTCGAAGCCGAAGATCACCAGTTGCAGGTCGACGCCGATCTGCGGCGCCGCCAGGCCAACGCCGCCGACGCTTTCCATGGTCTGGAACATGTCATCGATCAATTGCCAGAGCTCGGCACTGTTGAACATTTCCGGTGGTACCGGCGCGGCGATGCGCAGCAGGCGCTCATCACCCATTTTCAGAATTTCACGAATCATGGTCGCGCTTCGTCAGTGTCCGGCTTGAGCGAATGATCGCGGCCCAGGCCCGAGACGTGTTGTTTGGGGGATTCGTCAGGCTCGCCAGGGGCTTTTTCGCCCTTTTCCTTGCCTTCGGCGGACATGTGCTCGATCACCGCGTTCATCTCCGCGCCGAGCAACAGGACTGCGGAGGAAATGTAGAAATACAGCAAGAGCACGATGATCGCCCCGATGCTGCCATACATCGCGTTGTAGTTGGCGAAGGTTTTCACGTAAAAGGCAAACCCCAACGAGGCTAGGATCCACACCACTACAGCCAGCACCGAACCTGGGGTGATGAAACGGAATTCCTGTTTGACGTCGGGCATCACGTAATAGATCAGCGCCACCGCGACCATCATCAGAATCACGATCACCGGCCAGCGGGCGATCGTCCACACCGTGACGATGAAGTATTCCAGTCCCACTTGTGCGGCAATCCAGCCCATCACCTGCGGCCCGAGCACCATCAGCGCGGCGGCGATCAGGAGCATGCCGGCGATGCCGACGGTGTAAACGATCGACAAAGGGAAACGCTTCCAGATCGGCCGGCCTTCGACCACGTCATAAGCGGCGTTCATCGCGCTCATCATCAGGCGCACGCCGGCGGACGCGGTGTACAGGGCGATCACGATACCGATGGACAGCAGGCCACCCTTGGATTGCTGCAACTGGTCGATCACCGGGTTGACCTGCTCCAGCGCCTGCGGCGGCAGCACCAGTTCGGATTGCAGACGCAGCCAGGAGAAGAAATCCGGCAGGTGCAGGAAACCGATCAGGGCGATCAGGAAAAGAATGAACGGGAAGAGCGAGAACAGCATCTGGTAGGCCAGTGCCGAGGCGTAGGTCGACATTTCGTCATCGACGAACTCAGTGACCGTGCGCACCATCACCCGGTGCAGGGGCAGACCTTTCATGTCCGGAAATATCATTCGCGTCTCCTTGCGCCGCAAAAGGTTGAAGTCGTGGCGACTCAGGGGCCGTTTTTTACCTCAAGGTAGCCTAGTTGACGAGCCTTTGGCGGATGACCGCAGGGTTCTGATACAAAAACGGCCATCCTTGGATGGCCGCTCGTGTGATTCGTTCAAGGCTCGCTTACGCCTTGTCGACGCCTTTTTTCACAGCGTCCTTGGCGTTGCCGACCGCTTGCTGGGCTTCACCTTTTTTCTCTTGAACCTTGCCTTCGGCGCGCATCTTGTCGTTATCAGTAGCTTTGCCGACGCCTTGCTTGATATTGCCGACGGCTTCGTTGGCCATGCCTTTTACTTTATCGCCTGTGCTACTCATGGTGTTTCTCCGTGAAGCATAAAGGGAAGAAAAGTCATTACGTAACGATTGACCGGTGCGCTTTGCGCCGAGTTTCATTTATTTTTCCGGCATTTCGTCGTGGCGCGCAGGTTGCGCTTTATGTTTGCCGGCGTTGCCCCGAGAATGCTCAGCCTACGGGCGCTGAGCCCGGCACACCGATTCGCAGGAATGTCATGAAGCTCAATAAAACCCAGGCCATCGCCCGTCGCAACCAGGAACTGGGCGGCGCCGTGCTCGGCACCAACAACTGCCACTTCGCCGAACTGAACCGTAACCGCAATATCTGGTGGTTCGACCTGCCGGTGTCGCGCTTGGCCATCGGTCAGTACGAGTGGATTCACTTGCTGCTGCACACCCCGGCGACCGATGAGTTGCTGCACCTGAAAGTGCCGACGGTGTTCCTGCGCGAAAAGCTCGAAGGGCTGGTGATTCGCAATGAAGGCAAACGCAAGGCGGCGCTGAGCCTGGAATTGAGTGCGGACAAGGATTCGTATCTGCAGGACATGCGACCGGCGGGGACCAACGTCAACTTTGCACCGTTTCGTCAGTAGGATTTGCACTTGATCGTTCCCACGCTCTGCGTGGGAATGCATCTCGGGACGCTCTGCGTCCCTGCAGGGCTGGACGCGGAGCGTCCGGGGCGGCATTCCCACGCGGAGCGTGGGAACGATCAGTTCACCAACAAAAAGCCCCGCATCTGCGGGGCTTTTTATTTACGCGGCAGACTTGGCCTTGATCTTCTTCAGCTCTTCATCCCGCAATTCGCGGCGCAGGATCTTGCCGACGTTGGTAGTCGGCAGCGCATCGCGGAATTCCACCGAACGCGGCACTTTGTAGCCGGTAACGTTGGCGCGCATGTGGTCCATGACCTGTTCTTTGGTCAGGGTCACGCCCGGTTTGGCGACGATGAAAATCTTGATCGCCTCACCCGACTTCTCGTCCGGCACGCCAATCGCCGCGCACTGCAATACGCCCGGCAAAGTCGCCAGCACGTCTTCCAGTTCGTTCGGATAGACGTTGAAGCCAGACACCAGAATCATGTCCTTCTTGCGATCAACGATGCGCATGTAGCCGTCCGGCTGGATCAGCGCGATGTCACCGGTTTTCAGCCAGCCGTCGCTGTCGAGCATTTCATCGGTGGCTTCCTGACGCTGCCAGTAACCCTTCATCACTTGCGGGCCCTTGACGCACAACTCGCCGATTTCGCCCAGCGGCTGCTCGACACCGGCATCGTCGATGACTTTGCACAGGGTCGACGGCACCGGAATGCCGATGGTGCCGATCTGGATGTGCTGGATCGGGTTGACCGTGGCCACCGGGCTGGTTTCGGTCATGCCGTAGCCTTCGCAGATGGCGCAACCGGTCACGGCTTTCCAGCGCTCGGCCGCCGCCAGTTGCAGGGCCATGCCGCCGGACAGGGTGACTTTCAGCGCGGAGAAATCCAGCTTGCGGAAACCTTCGTTGTTGCACAGCGCCACGAACAGCGTGTTCAGACCGACAAAACCGCTGAACTTCCACTTCGACAGTTCCTTGACCATCGCCGGCAGGTCGCGCGGGTTGCTGATCAGAATGTTGTGGTTGCCGATCAGCATCATCGCCATGCAATGAAAGGTGAACGCATAGATGTGATACAGCGGCAGCGGCGTGATCAGGATCTCGCAGCCTTCGTTGAGGTTGGAGCCCATCAGCGCCTTGCATTGCAGCATGTTGGCGACCAGGTTGCGGTGCGTGAGCATTGCGCCCTTGGCCACGCCGGTGGTGCCGCCGGTGTATTGCAGAACCGCGACATCGCCGCTGTCCGGGTTGGCTTCGGCCACTGGCTGGCCGTGGCCCTTGCTCAGGACGTCGTTGAATTTGATGGCTTTGGGCAAGTGATAGGCCGGGACCATTTTCTTCACGTACTTGATGACGCTGTTGATCAGCAGGCGCTTGATCGGCGGCAGCAGGTCGGCGACTTCGGTGACGATGACGTGCTTGACGCCGGTCTTCGGCACCACGGCTTCGGCCAGGTGCGCCATGTTCGCCAGGCACACCAGGGCTTTGGCGCCGGAGTCGTTGAATTGGTGTTCCATTTCCCGCGCGGTGTACAGCGGGTTGGTGTTGACCACGATCAGCCCGGCGCGAATGGCACCGAAGACCGCGACCGGGTACTGCAGGACGTTGGGCAGTTGCACGGCGATTCGATCACCGGGCTGCAAGTCGGTATGCTGTTGCAGATACGCGGCAAAGGCCCCGGACAGCTCGTACAGCTCACCGTAGGTGATTGTCTTGCCGAGGTTGCTGAAAGCCGGTTTGTTGGCGAAGCGTTGGCAGGATTGCTTCAACACTGCCTGAATGTTCGGATACTCGTCTGGATTGATCTCGGCTGCGATTCCAGCCGGGTACTTATCCTTCCAAAAGTCTTCGATCATGGAAGCCCACTCCTCAGCAACGCGAATTCTTCACCGCATTTGATGCGATTATTATTGGTGTGTGTTTTGTATTGGTGAATCCGGCGTTTTACAGGCCGAGAAGTCACAAAGCGCGCCGAGAGTAGCAGCTTTGCCAAGGGCCGACCAGAGCCAAAAGAGGCCCCTACAGTCATATTGATGACTCAAGACTTGCCAGCGGTCATTTTAGAGCAAAAATCCTATAACTCCCCAAAACCCCCGAATTCAGCGGGCACAAAAGATTCGCGAGCAGGCTCGCCCCCACAGAAACCATCGATACCTGTGGGAGCGAGCCTGCTCGCGAATGTCACAAGCGCTGCGGTTCAGGCCTAGGCGATATCCCGCAACTCGCGCCGCAGAATTTTCCCTACAGGCGTCATCGGCAACGACTCACGCAACACGATGTGTTTCGGCACCTTGTAGGCCGTGAAATTCTCTTTGCAGTACGCCTTCAGCTCTTCCAGGCTGACCCCGCTCTCCCGCGCCACCACAAACAGCTTCACCGCCTCTCCCGAACGTTCGTCCGGCACGCCGATGACCGCGCAGTTGGCGACTTTCGGGTGGGCCATGACCACGTCTTCGATTTCGTTGGGGTACACGTTGAAGCCGGAGACGATGATCATGTCCTTCTTGCGATCGACGATGCGCACGAAACCGTCCGGGTCGATCACGGCGATATCGCCGGACTTGAACCAGCCCTCGGCATCCAGCACTTCGGCGGTGGCTTCGGGCTTGTTCCAGTAGCCCTTCATGATCTGCGGGCCTTTGATGCACAGCTCGCCGCGCTCGCCCAGCGGCTGTTCGACGCCGTCATCGTTGATAATTTTCACCAGCGTGCCCGGCACCGGCAAGCCGACAGTGCCCAGGCGCGACTGATCGCCGTATGGGTTGGTGCACGCCACCGGCGAGGTTTCGGTCAGGCCGTAGCCTTCGGTAATACGGCAACCGGTCATCTGCTCCCAACGCTCGGCGGTGGCCTTGACCAGCGCGGTACCGCCGGAGTTGGTCAGCTTCAGGCTGGAGAAATCCAGGGTCTTGAAGTCAGGGTGGTCCATCAGCGCAACGAACAAGGTGTTCAAACCCAGCAGCGCCGAGAACCGCCAGTTTTTCAGTTCCTTGATGAAGCCGGCGATGTCGCGCGGATTGGAGATCAGCACGTTGTGGTTGCCCGAGACCATCATGCACATGCAATTCGCGGTGAAAGCATAGATGTGGTACAGCGGCAGCGGCGCGATCATCACCTCCTGGCCTTCGCGCAACAGCGGCTGACCGTCCGGGCCGAGCTGAGCCAGACAGGCGCGCACCTGCTGCATGTTCGCCACCAGATTGCCGTGGGTGAGCATCGCGCCCTTGGCCAGGCCAGTGGTGCCGCCGGTGTATTGCAGCACGGCGATGTCATCGAGGCCGACGTTCAGCGGTTTGATGCCCAGGCCGCGGCCCATGCGCAGCGCGCTTTTGAACGAGGTCGCTTGCGGCAGCGAATACTCGGGAACCAGTTTCTTCACTTTGCTGACCACGGTGTTGACCAGCCAGCCTTTGGCGGTGGGCATCAGGTCGCCCATCTTCGCTTCGATCAAATATTGGATGTCGGTGTCGGGCAGCACTTCCTGGACTTTCTGTCCGAACAGATTCAGGTAGACCAACGCGCGTGCACCGGAATCCTTGAACTGGTGGCGCATTTCCCGTGGCGTATACAACGGGTTGGTATTGACCACGATCAGCCCGGCGCGCAGCGCGCCGAACACGGCAATCGGATAATGCAGAACGTTGGGCATCTGCACCGCAATGCGATCCCCCGGCACCAGATCGGTATGGGCCTGCAGGTATCCGGCAAACGCCGCGCTCTGGCGCTCGAGTTCGGCGTAGGTCAGGGTGATGCCCATGCTGCTGAACGCCGGGCGGTCAGCGAACTTCTTGCAGGAACGCTCAAACACTTCGATGACCGACTTGAACTCGCCCATGTCGATGTCCAGCGGTACGCCGGCCGGGCGTTTGTCATTCCAGAAATCAGGTTGCATTGTTCTTGTCCTCTTTACCTGAGCCGATCCGGGAGCCGCTTTCTGTCGTTTCTGCTTCGTCCATGGAAGGCGAAAAGCACAAAGCGGAGCTTCACGGACACTAGCAGCTATGGCCATTGAGGCAAATATGACGCAAGCCCTCATTGATCCCGTGAATCTTCCTGCCGTGGCGTGAGCTGATCAGACGCGCTATACACTGTGGCGATGCTGAGCAAAGGAATCGCCATGACCCACGACACCTTCTGGCTGGACGCGAGTGACCGCAGCCGCCTGTACGTCAACCGCTGGCTGCCGGCCACGCCATTGAAAGCGGTGATTCTGCTGGCCCATGGCATGGCCGAACACAGCGCTCGCTACGCGCGGCTCGCTGACACGTTTTGCGACAAAGACTATGGCGTCTACGCCCCGGATCTGCGCGGCCATGGCCGCACCGCCGACAACGGCACCCTCGGCCATTTCGCCGATGACGACGGTTGGCGCAAGGTCGTCGGCGATCTGGCCAGCCTCAACCAGCACATCGGCCAGCAACATCCCGGCGTGCCGATCATCCTGCTCGGCCACAGCATGGGCAGCTACATCGCCCAAGGCTATTTGTTGCACCACAGCGCCAGTCTGCACGGGGCGATTCTCAGTGGCTCGAATTTCCAGCCGGTGGCGCTGTATCGCGCCGCCCGGCAGATTGCCCGACTGGAAAAACTGCGCCAGGGCGGCAAGGGCCGCAGTGCATTGATCGAATGGCTGTCGTTCGGCTCGTTCAACAATAAATTCAAACCGGTGCGCACCCGTTTCGACTGGCTGAGCCGCGACGCGGCGGAGGTCGACAAGTACGCCGCCGATCCGCTGTGCGGCTTTCGCTGCACCAATCAGCTGTGGATCGACCTGCTCGGTGGGTTGCAGCAAATCAGCAAAGCGTCCAATCTCGCGCAGATCGATCCGGGCCTGCCGCTGCTGGTGATTGGCGGCGAATGTGATCCGGTGAGCGAGGGCAAGCGTCTGACAGATCTGGCCAATGCTTTGCGCAGGGCCGGCAGCCAGCATCTGCAACTGAAGATCTACCCGCAGGCCCGGCACGAATTGTTCAATGAAAGCAATCGCGACGAAGTGAGCGCGGATGTGCTCGCCTGGATCGACCAGGCCCTGAGCCACCGGCGCCCGCAGCGCAGCGAATAAATTTTTTGTGGATTGACTGAAATCCGTCACAGGAATCGAAACCGATGACCCAGGTTACCAACATCCCTTACGAAGCCCTTGAAGTCGGCCAGACCGCCAGCTACAGCAAGACTGTCGAAGAGCGCGACATTCAGCTGTTCGCCGCGATGTCGGGCGACCACAACCCGGTGCACCTGGACGCCGAGTTTGCCGCCGCCAGCATGTTCAAGGAACGCATCGCCCACGGCATGTTCAGCGGTGCGCTGATCAGCGCCGCCGTTGCCTGCGAATTGCCAGGGCCGGGCACTATTTATATCGGTCAGCAGATGAGCTTTCAGAAGCCGGTGAAGATCGGCGACACGCTGACGGTGCGCCTGGAGATTCTGGAGAAACTGCCGAAATTCCGCGTGCGCATTGCTACTCGCGTATTCAATCAGCGTGATGAATTGGTGGTGGATGGAGAGGCGGAGATTCTCGCGCCGCGTAAACAGCAGACGGTGACGTTGCCGACTTTGCCGGCGATCAGTATCGGCTGATCAGTTGCACAAAATAAAAGTGGGAGCGAGCCTGCTCGCGAAATGGTCGTGTCAGCAAAAGCAACAATGCATGACACACCGAAATCGCGAGCAGGCTCGCTACAACAGTTGTTTCA
>NZ_JASCPT010000156.1:0-10625 GCF_029959775.1 Pseudomonas sp. PS01270
TTCCCACTCTCCGCGTGTGAATGCCTCTACGGACGCTCCGCGTTCGGCTCTGGATGGGACGCAGAGCGTCCCGGGCTGCATTCCCACGCGGAGCGTGGGAACGATCATCAGTGTGGCTTAAATTGGGTTGATGCCTTCAACGATGATGATCTCCGCTCTCGCCCAATCTTCGCGGTAGCTCTTCGCCTCCTGATACGCCGCCGAGCGGTAGCACGCCACGGCTGTTTCGTAGCTTTCAAACTCGATGATCACCGTGCGCTGTGGCGTCTGCCGCCCTTCCAGCGCTTCACTGCGCCCGCCTCTGGCGAGAAACTTGCCGCCGAATGCGGCAATCGCCTGCGGGGTGCGCTGGGTGTATTGGCTGTAGTGCTCGGCATCGGCTATATCCACATGTGCAATCCAGTACGCCTTCATAGTGACCTCTTTGTTTATTTTGTATTATGGTATACCAATATATTTCCAACGAACCCTGAGAGTCCAGCATGGCCTTCAACAGCATCGAAGAAATCATCGAAGATTATCGTCTCGGCAAAATGGTCCTGCTGGTCGATGACGAAGACCGCGAGAATGAAGGCGACCTGCTGCTGGCCGCTGATCGTTGCACGCCGGAGGCTATCAGCTTCATGGCCCGCGAGGCACGCGGGCTGATCTGCCTGACCCTGACCGACGAACATTGTCAGCGCTTGGGCCTGGAGCAAATGGTACCCGCCAACGGCAGTGTGTTCAGCACTGCATTTACCGTGTCGATCGAAGCGGCGGTCGGCGTGACTACCGGCATTTCCGCCGCAGATCGCGCCTGCACAGTCGCCGCCGCCGTCGCGCCGAATGCCCGCGCCGAAGACCTGGTGCAACCCGGTCATATCTTTCCGTTGCGCGCCAAGGAAGGTGGCGTGCTGACCCGCGCCGGGCATACCGAGGCCGGTTGCGATCTGGCGCGTCTGGCCGGTTTCACCCCGGCCTCGGTGATCGTCGAAGTGATGAACGACGACGGCACCATGGCCCGCCGCCCGGATCTGGAGCAGTTCGCGCGCAAGCACGGGATCAAGATCGGCACCATTGCCGACCTGATCCACTACCGCCTGAGCACCGAGCACACCATCGAACGCATCGGCGAACGTGAGCTGCCGACGGTGCATGGCACGTTCCGTTTGATTACCTTCGAGGATCGCATCGAAGGCGGCGTGCACATGGCGATGGTCATGGGCGATCTGCGCCGCGAAGAGCCGACACTGGTGCGCGTGCACGTGATCGATCCGCTGCGCGATCTGGTCGGCGCCGAGTACAGCGGGCCGACGAACTGGACGCTGTGGGCGGCGCTGCAACGGGTCGCGGCGGAAGGTCATGGGGTTGTGGTGGTGCTGGCCAATCATGAATCGTCACAGGCGTTGCTCGAACGCGTGCCGCAGTTGACCCAGCCGCCACGGCAGTTCAGCCGTTCGCAATCGCGGATCTATTCCGAAGTCGGGACGGGGGCGCAGATTCTGCAGAACCTTGGGGTTGGCAAGCTGCGCCACCTCGGTCCGCCGCTGAAGTACGCGGGGTTGACCGGGTATGACCTCGAGGTGGTTGAGAGCATCCCTTTCACTGAATAAGCCTGCTATCGATAATCCCCTGTGGCGAGGGGATTTATCCCCGTCGGGCTGCGAAGCGGCCCCGATTCCTGCCAACGCGATCCGCCAGAAATATCGCATGTCCCGCTTTCAGGGCTGCTCCGCAGCCCAACGGGGATAAATCCCCTCGCCACAGTTTCATTCGCTACACATTTGGATGAAGGCCGGAAAAACAGATCCGCCAGATAACCGGTAAGGCAAAGTGCTTGCACAAAGTTTGGAATACCATAATATGATATTCCATAGACCGGACGTTCCAACGAAGCATCCGGCTACTGCTCCCGACAGGCGGGCAACAACGCAAGGCCCGCTCAAAAACACAACAATGAGGGCGTGAACATGGTGTTGAACAAAGCTGCAACCGCGATCTTTTTCGCGGGACTGCTCAGCGTTACCGGCCAGGCTGCAATGGCTGCCGAAAGCGTGAATTTTGTCAGCTGGGGCGGTAGCACCCAGGATGCGCAGAAACAGGCCTGGGCCGATCCGTTCAGCAAGGCCAGCGGCATCACCGTCGTTCAGGACGGTCCCACCGACTACGGCAAACTCAAAGCCATGGTCGAAAGCGGCAACGTGCAGTGGGACGTGGTCGATGTCGAAGCCGATTTCGCCCTGCGCGCCGCTGCCGAAGGCCTGCTTGAACCCCTCGACTTCAAAGTGATCCAGCGCGACAGGATCGACCCGCGCTTCGTCAGCGATCACGGCGTCGGCTCGTTCTTCTTCTCCTTCGTCCTCGGCTACAACGAAGGCAAGCTCGGCGCCAACAAGCCGCAGGACTGGAGCGCGCTGTTCGACACCAAGACCTACCCGGGCAAACGCGCCCTGTACAAATGGCCAAGCCCCGGCGTGCTCGAACTGGCGCTACTGGCCGACGGCGTTGCGGCTGACAAGCTTTATCCGCTGGATCTGGATCGCGCCTTCAAGAAACTCGACACCATCAAGAAGGACATCGTCTGGTGGGGCGGCGGCGCGCAGTCGCAGCAACTGCTGGCGTCCGGCGAAGCGAGCATGGGCCAGTTCTGGAATGGCCGTGTGCACGCCTTGCAGGAAGACGGCGCACCGGTCGGCGTGAGCTGGAAACAGAACCTGGTCATGGCCGACATTCTGGTCATTCCAAAAGGCTCGAAAAACAAGGACGCGGCGATGAAGTTCCTCGCCAATGCGAGCAGCGCTAAAGGCCAGGCCGACTTCTCCAACCTGACCGCCTACGCGCCGGTCAACCTCGACAGTGTGGAGCGTCTGGATTCGACGCTGGCCCCCAACCTGCCGACGGCTTACGCCAAGGATCAGATCACCCTTGATTTCGCTTACTGGGCCAAGAACGGTCCGGCTATCGCGACACGGTGGAACGAATGGCTGGTCAAATGAAAATCGCGGCCACTGCGCCTCGTCCTTCCACTGCCACCGGGAGCGCCGCCGGCGCTGCCGGTTCGGCCTTCAAGCAACGCTGGCGCGGCGCCGGCAACCTCGTCCCGGCGCTGCTGTTCCTCGGCCTGTTCTTTCTCGCGCCGTTGATTGGCCTGCTGCTGCGCGGTGTGCTCGAACCTGTACCTGGCCTTGGCAACTACGAACAACTGTTCGCCAACTCGGCCTATGCGCGAGTGCTGCTCAACACCTTTTCGGTGGCCGGGCTGGTGACGCTGTTCAGCCTGCTCCTGGGTTTTCCGCTGGCCTGGGCGATCACCCTGGTGCCGCGCGGTTGGGGGCGCTGGATCCTCAACATCGTCCTGCTGTCGATGTGGACCAGCCTGCTCGCCCGTACCTATTCGTGGCTGGTTTTGCTGCAAGCCTCGGGCGTGATCAACAAGGCGCTGATGGCGATGGGCATCATCGATCAGCCGTTGGAAATGGTGCACAACCTCACGGGCGTGGTGATCGGCATGAGCTACATCATGATCCCGTTCATCGTGCTGCCGTTGCAGGCGACCATGCAGGCCATCGACCCGATGATCCTGCAGGCCGGCTCGATCTGCGGCGCCAGTCCGTGGACCAACTTCTTCCGGGTGTTCCTGCCGCTGTGCCGGCCGGGTCTGGCGTCCGGCGGTTTGATGGTGTTCGTGATGTCGCTCGGTTACTACGTCACCCCGGCGCTGCTCGGCGGGGCGCAAAACATGATGCTGCCGGAGTTCATCATTCAGCAGGTGCAATCGTTCCTCAACTGGGGCCTGGCCAGTGCCGGCGCCGCGTTGCTGATCGCAATCACCCTGGTGCTGTTCTACTTCTACCTGAAGCTTCAACCGGAATCCCCGGTTGGCGCCAGTAACGCGAGGTAAGCCGACATGCTCCTGACCCCCAATGCCATGAGCCGGCGCATGCGTTTCGGCCTCTACGCCACGACTGGGCTGATCGGTCTGTTCCTGCTGTTGCCGATCGTGTTCATCGTGCTGCTGTCGTTCGGCTCCTCGCAGTGGCTGGTGTTCCCGCCACCGGGCTGGACGCTGAAATGGTACGGCCAGTTCTTCTCCAATCCCGACTGGATGAACGCCGCTGCCGCCAGCCTAAAAGTTGCCGTGCTGACCACGATCTGCGCCGTGGCCCTCGGTTTGCCGACCGCGTTTGCGCTGGTGCGCGGACGCTTCCCCGGCCGCGAGATGCTCTACGGCCTGTTCACCCTGCCGATGATCGTGCCGCTGGTGATCATTGCCGTGGCGGTGTACGCGCTGTTTCTCAAGCTCGGCTACACCGGGACCATGTTCGCCTTCGTCGTCAGCCACGTGATCGTCGCGATGCCGTTCACCATCATCTCGATCATCAACTCGCTGAAGCTGTTCGATCAGTCGATTGAAGACGCGGCGGTAATCTGCGGTGCCTCGCGCTTGCAAGCGGTGTTCAAGGTGACGTTCCCGGCGATCCGTCCGGGGATGGTCGCCGGCGCCCTCTTCGCCTTCCTCGTTTCGTGGGACGAAGTGGTGCTCAGCGTGATGATGGCGAGCCCGACTCTGCAAACCCTTCCCGTGAAAATGTGGACCACTTTGCGCCAGGACCTGACCCCAGTGATCGCCGTCGCTTCGACGCTGCTGATCGGCTTGTCGGTTTTGGTCATGGTCATCGCCGCCGCATTGCGCCGGCGCAACGAAATCAGCGCCTGAGCGCCCAGGAGTACGACATGAGTGCCGTGATCAAAGACGCATCCCAGCAGAGCGACAAACCCCTGGTCAGCCTGCGCAACCTGAACAAGCACTACGGCGATTTCGCTGCCGTCGACAATATCTCGCTGGACATCAAGGACGGCGAATTCCTCACATTCCTGGGCTCCAGCGGCTCGGGCAAAAGCACCACGCTGTCGATGCTCGCCGGATTTGAAACACCGAGCAGCGGCGAGATCCTCGTCAATGGCCAGTCGCTGGTCAATGTGCCGCCGCACAAGCGCGACATCGGCATGGTCTTCCAGCGCTACTCGCTGTTCCCGCATCTGTCGGTACGCGACAACATCGCCTTCCCTTTGGCGATTCGCAAACTGGCTGCCGCCGAGCGCGAAAAGCGCGTCGATGCGATGTTGAAGCTGGTGCAGCTCGAACAGTTCGCCCATCGCCGCCCTTCGCAACTGTCTGGTGGTCAGCAACAACGTGTCGCCATCGCCCGGGCGCTGGTTTACGAGCCGCGCATCCTGCTGATGGACGAACCGCTGGGCGCGCTGGATAAAAAACTGCGCGAAGACCTGCAAGACGAATTGCGCCAACTGCACCGACGTCTGGGTATCACCATCGTTTACGTGACCCACGACCAGGAAGAAGCCATGCGTCTGTCGCAACGCATCGCGATTTTCAGCCACGGCAAAATCGTCGGCCTGGGCAGTGGTTATGACCTTTACCAGAATCCGCCGAATGCATTTGTCGCGTCGTTCCTGGGCAATTCGAACTTCCTCAAGCTCAAGGCGCAAGGCAATGCGGCAGCGAGTTTCGAGGGTCAGTTGTTGTCGATTCGGCTGACGTCCGGGTTGCACACTGATCAGGATGTGCTGCTGATGGTGCGTCCGGAAAAGGCCTTGGCGCTGAGCACGCAGCAGGCGCTGGATGAGCCGCTGGCGGCGGGTTGGAATGAAGTATCGGCGAATGTTGTGGAGGTGCTGTTTCTCGGTGAGAGCCAGACGTGCAGCGTGGTGACTGCGGGCGGGACGTCGATGACGGTGAAAGCGCTATCGGCAGCGGGCATGCCGCTCAAGGCCGGCGATCCGGTCCGGGTGCGCTGGGCGACGGCGGATGCTTGTGTTTATACCGAGTGGACCGAGAGCGATTTGAACAAGGCAGCAGGTGCTCACTGATTGCGCTGAGTCAGTTGGATCTACCCCCTCACCCCAGCCCTCTCCCCCACGGGGGGCGAGGGGGAAAGGGAGCCGATCTTCATGCTGTTCAAAATGTAAGTTCGACTCGGTATCGCACGTCGGCGTATATCCCAACAACACCTCGGTCAGTCCCCTCTCCCATTGGGAGAGGGCTAGGGTGAGGGCAAGCAGGCGACGCGGTATCAGCCAATGGCCCGGTACCCTTCAATCTCATCCGGCCACGCCGTCAGCACTTCAAACCCGCTCTCCGTCACCGCGACCATATGCTCCCACTGCGCCGACAACGAGCCATCCTTGGTCAATACGGTCCAGCCATCAGGCATGTTCTTCACATGGCGTTTGCCGGCATTGAGCATCGGTTCTACGGTGAAAATCATCCCGGCCTTGAGCTTCAGCCCTTGATTGGGAAAGCCGTAATGCAGGATTTGCGGTTCGTCGTGATAGACCTTGCCGATGCCATGGCCGCAATACTCGCGCACCACGCTGAAGCCCTCCGCCTCCGCCAGGCTCTGGATCGCATGACCGATATCGCCCAGCGTTGCGCCCGGTTTCACTGCGCGAATACCTGCGCACATGGCTTCGTAGGTGGTCTTGATCAGGTGCTGCGCTTCAGGAGTCGCCTCACCCACGACGTACATGCGGCTGGTATCACCGAACCAGCCATCCTTGATCACGGCGATGTCGAGATTGACGATGTCGCCATCCTTCAATGGCGTACCCGATGGAATCCCGTGGCACACCACATCGTTGACCGACGCACAGACGGTTTTCGGAAAGCCGTGATAACCGACGTTGGCCGGCACGGCTTTCTGCACATTGACGATGTAATCGTTGCACAACCGGTCCAGCTCATCGGTGGTCACCCCGGCCTTCACATGCGGCACCAGCATCGCCAGTACTTCGGCGGCGAGTTTGCCGGCGGCGCGGGATTTTTCAATGTCGGCCTGGGTGTTGATTTTGATCTGGTTTCTCATGCGCTGACGGCTTCCTGAGTCAGTTGTTGCAGATCCAGGCCACCATTCTGTTCGGCGCGGATCAGCAGGCGGCAAATGGCGCTGTGGTCGAGGTTGGGATGCAGCTCGGCGAGCATGCCGATGCGCATCCAGTGCTCGGCCTGCGCGTTGATCGAGCGGCTGAGGGCGTTGCTGGAGATGCGCAGATTCTCGTGCATGTCCTCTGAAATCTTTACGATGCCCATATATGAATCCGATACGATGTGTATATGGATCGTATATTAGCCAAGGCATATGACAGATTGCAATGCCGACGACAAAATGACGCTGTGGCAGATTCGGCTCCCCCTCCACCGCGCAAATCGACTACCATGCCGCCGCCGGTTTCCACACGGAATTAATAGGGAATCCGAAATGCTTGCACAGCATCAATCGGAACTGCCCCCGCAACTGTAGGTGCCGAGCCTGCTCCTCGACTGCCACTGGGTGAATCCCGGGAAGGCCGGAGCGTGGCGATGACGCATCAGTCAGGAGACCTGCCGGCACAGTGACTGACTAACCGGCGGGGTGTCCGGGAAGGACATCGTGCCGTGCGCATTTTCCCCGTGCCGGCCTTGCGCAGTTTCCACGACCGCGCCCGAGGTGTGTTTCCAACCGTACCCGCCCGCTCCCGTACGGTTCTCCTGGAGACTGCCCCATGCTGCTGCCCCGCATTGCCACCCTGCTCACCGCTCTGAGCCTTTGCGCCCTGGCGCAAGCGGCGCCGACTGCGTATCCGCTGACCGTCGAAAACTGTGGCAGCAGCCTGACCTTTCAACACGCACCCGCGCGCACGGTGACCATCGGCCAAGCCGGCACGGAAATGCTCTACGCCTTGGGCCTGGGCGACAAAGTCGTTGGCACTTCGCTGTGGTTCAACGACGTGCTGGGCACATACAAAGCACAGAACGACAGGATCGAGCGCCTCGCCGACAACGAGCCGAGTTTCGAAGCGGTGATCGCCAAACGCCCGGAACTGGTAGCCGTCGAGCTGGAATGGATGGTCGGCCCGCAAGGCGCGGTCGGCACTCGCGAGCAGTTTCATGAACTGAAGATTCCGACCTATCTGCTGCCCTCCGATTGCGAAGCCAAGGACAACCTCGTCGGCTCGGACGGCACGCGGCTGGCGCCGTTTCGCATCGACAGCATCTACAAAGCCGTGAGCCAGCTCGCAGCGATTTTCGATGTGCAGGCGCGTGGCGAGCAACTCAATGAGCAGCTCAAAGCCAGCCTCGCGCAGTCGATCGCCACCGCAAAAAAGAAGCAGCGCAAAGACGTCAGCGCCCTGGTGTGGTTCTCCAGCGCCGAGATGGACATCGAGCCGTTCGTGGCCGGGCACAAAGGCGTTCCCGATTTCATGCTCAGCACCCTCGGCGTGCGCAACGTGGTCGAGTCGGATGAAGAATGGCCAACCGTCGGCTGGGAAACCATCGCCAAGGCCAACCCGACGTTTCTGGTGATCGCGCGCATGGATCGTCGACGTTTCCCGGCGGACGACTATCAGAAAAAACTCGCCTTCCTGCGCAGTGATCCGGTGACGCGCAACATGGACGCGGTCAAGCACAACCGCATCATCATCCTCGACGCCATGGCCATGCAGGCCAGCCTGCGCACCTTCGACGGCCTCGCACAACTGGCCAGCGCCATCAACGGCTACGACCTGTCGCCATGAGCAGACGCCTGATCCGATTGCTGCTGGTGCTGTTGACGCTGTCGGTTGCGCTGATCGGTGGCGTGGCCATTGGTGAGACTTCGATCGAGCCGAGCGTGGTATTGCAGGTGCTGGCCAACAAGCTGTGGGGCGTCGGTTATGTGCTCGACCCGATCGACGAAGGCATTGTCTGGAACTATCGCCTGACTCGCGCCTTGGTCGCGGCGGCTTGCGGCGCCGGTCTGGCGACGTGCGGGGTGATCCTGCAATCGCTGCTGCGCAATCCGCTGGCCGATCCGTATCTGCTGGGTATTTCTGCTGGCGCCTCGACCGGCGCGGTGATGGTCGCCCTGCTTGGCGTCGGCGCCGGGGCGATTTCATTGTCGGTGGGTGCCTTTGCCGGCGCGGTGATCGCTTTCGTACTGGTGATCCTGTTAGCGCGGGTCAGCGGCTCGGCCAGCGGCACCGGGCAGATCATTCTGGCCGGGATTGCCGGCTCGCAGCTGTTCAACGCCCTCACCGCTTTTCTGATCACCCGCTCGGCCAGCTCCGAACAAGCGCGCGGCATCATGTTCTGGCTGTTGGGCAATCTCGGCGGCGTGCGCTGGCCGTCGGTGTGGCTGGCGGTGCCGGTGGCGGTGTTGGGGTTGGTTGTTTGTCTGTGGCATCGCCGGGCGCTGGATGCGTTCACCTTTGGTGCGGACTCGGCGGCGTCTCTCGGCATTCCAGTGCGCCGCGTGCAGATTCTGTTGATTGGCTGTGCCGCGCTGGTGACGGCGGTGATGGTGTCGATTGTCGGCTCGATCGGCTTTGTCGGTCTGGTGATTCCCCATGCCGCGCGGTTGTTGCTCGGCACCGGCCATGCGCGTCTGTTGCCCGCCAGTGCGCTGGGCGGTGCGGTGTTTCTGATTGCCGCCGATGTGCTGTCACGCACCCTGATCAAGGGTCAGGTGATCCCGGTCGGCGTGATCACTGCGCTGGTCGGCGCACCGGTGTTCGCGCTGATTCTGGTGGGCCGGAGATCGGCGCGATGAACACGGTTCTGAGTTGTGCGGGTGTGGGCTTCAAAGTGCGCGGTGCCGAGTTGCTCAACGGTGTCAGCCTCGACGTTCAGCGCGGCGAGACCCTGGGCATTGTCGGGCCGAACGGTTCGGGTAAATCCACGCTGCTGAAACTGCTCGCCGGCCTGCGCGAACCGAGCGCGGGCCATGTGCAGCTCGGCGGTCAGGCGCTGGGCAAGATGTCGCGGCGCACTATCGCGCAGACGCTGGCGGTGGTTGAGCAACAGGCCGATACCGACGATGGCATTCGCGTGTTCGACGCGGTGGCGCTCGGGCGCACGCCGTGGTTGTCGGCGCTGCAACCGTGGTCGCCGGCCGATGACGCCATCGTCGAGCAAGCGCTGGTCGACGTCGACGCCGTGCACCTGCGCAACCGCCTCTGGCGCAGCCTCTCCGGCGGTGAACGCCAACGCGTGCACATCGCCCGCGCACTGGCGCAGCGCCCGCAGATCCTGCTGCTCGACGAGCCGGCCAACCATCTCGATATCCAGCATCAGTTGAGCATTCTGCAAGTGGTGCGCGCACTGCCGGTGACTACGCTGATCGCCCTGCACGATCTCAATCAGGCGCTCAAATGCGATCGCCTGGCAGTGCTGGAGCGCGGGCGTCTGGTCGCGCTTGGCGAGCCGCTGCACGTGCTGACGCCGGAGCGTTTACAGGCGACTTTCGGCGTCAGGGCGCACTATCTGACGGACCCGTTCGATGGTGCGCCGATATTGCGCTTCCTTGCCTGATGCATGTGTAGCTGACACACCGCTTTCGCGAGCAGGCTCGCTCCCACAAAGGATTTGTGTGTTGCCGTGAATGACAGGGGGAACGCGAATTCTGTGTGAGCGAGCCTGCTCGCGAAGGCGTCAGGTCATCCAACATATAGGTCAACTGACACACCGTTTTCGCGAGCAGGCTGAACTGGCCTAATGATTTTGGACACTTCAATCAGGCGCTATGATGGCGTCCAAATCTGAGGTGTTCGGATATGCGTAACTCTTATTCAACTGAATTCAAACTCAAGGCTGTCGGCATGGTATTGGA
>NZ_JASCPT010000157.1:0-10605 GCF_029959775.1 Pseudomonas sp. PS01270
TCGTAACGGGTGATGCGCCCGAGTTCATCGCGTTCGGCGGTGATCTGGCCGTAGGCGCCGTGGCTGTAGGCGCGCGTGCTGCCCGTAGGAGAAGTCGTCAGGATCAGTCGGCCGGCCGCGTCCCACTCCTGACGGCTGACAACACCAAATTCGTCCTGGGTGGTAATCCGCCGTCCCAGCGCATCGTAGGAAAAACGCCGCACGCCACCATCGGGCAGGGTTTCTTCGATGAGCTGGCCGAGCTCGTTCCACACCCAGCGGTGGCGGCTGCTGTCCGGATAACGCAGCGACAGCAATTGCCCGCGCAGGTTGTAGTAGTAATGGGTGACCTGGCCGTCGGGATCGACCGCTTCGGTAACGGCACCTTCAGCGTTGCGCCGATAGATCCACACCGCGTCGCCTCGGCAACGCTTGTAGAGAAAACCGTTGCGGTACTCGTAGGACGTTGGTGCATCGTCCGGCGGAATCAGCGCGATCAGCCGTCCGACTTCGTCGTAGCGGTATTCGGTAACCGCGCCCAACGCATCCTGCTCGGCGATCAAGCGCCCCTGCTGGTCATAGGCCTTGAGCTGCTCGCCGCCATCGGCCGCGACCTGACGCACCAGCCGCGCGCGCTCGTCGTGGACGTAGACTTCTTCGGTGCCGTCGACGTAATGCACGGTCACGCTGGCGTCGTCATCGTTCCAGACGTAACGGGTGTTCATCTGCGAGAACGACGCCCAATGGCGCACGCAGCGGGCGGCTTTGCCCTCGCGCTGCCACTCCCAGAAGAAGCTCGCGCCGCCGGTTAGCTGGCGCTGGAGGATGACGTGGTGATCGTCGTAGTCGTAGCGTTCGCTGTCGCCCACCGCGTTGGTCGCGACCAGCAGGCGTTGCCGCGCATCGAAGCTGTAGGTGGCAAGGTTTTGTTCGGTGGTCCACTCGCCCTGAACAAAGACTTGGTAATCGACTGCCACCAGTTGCGCGCGGTCATACCGCAACAGCAGGGCGCGGCCGGCGCCGTTGTCCAGACGCTGAATGCGGTCGGAGCGATCGCGTTGCAGGGTCAGACGATTACCGTAGACATCGCTGATTGCGGTCAGCCGGCCGGCGCGAAAATGGTAAAACCGCGCACTGTCGCCGGCCAACGCCAGAATCAGTTCTTCCGGCTCATCGCCGAGAAAGATCGCCGCCCGCGACAGGCTGTTGTGAATCGCCGGGCGCGCGACATTGGGCAGGGGAAACCGAGTGCGGCGGTTCTCATGATCGATCCAGATCACGCCATCGCCGTCGAAGGACAGGCGATGGGCCAGCGTATGGCTCCAGCCGAAACCCAGGCCTATGTCGATCTCGACCGCGCTGCTGCGGTACAAACGGGTGAACTCGAACGGCAGCACGCCATCGAGCACCGCGTCGGTCAGGGTCAGCAGTTCTTCGCCGGTGACCATCGACACCGGGCAGCCGTTGGTACAGGTTTTGGGCACGCAATCGGCGGCATCGCCGTTGGGGTTCTTTGCTTGGTCGGGCGCGTCGTCGTGTGGCTCGTCTTTCTTCAACATGGCGTTGCGCTTGGCATCCCAGCGCAATTGCATCCGGCCCTTTTTCACCCCGGCGGCGATGCCCCGCGCGGCAACGGCTTTGTAGCGGTCAACGTATTCAATAAAGGCGTTGACGATGCTGAACAGCGCCTTGACCAGACGCTTGGCGACGTTGAACAGCTGCGTTGCGCGGTCAGCCAGACGCAGCGTCAGATAAGCGATCCCCGCCCCCGCTCCGACAAACGTCAGCACCACGCTGATCAACACATCGATGATCAGTTGCACGATCATCATCGACGCCACTTCAGCAGACTTGCCGGCAACCTCGCTGGGCGGCAGCATGTCCAGCCACAGACTCGCCGACCGTAGCAGCAAGCACATCGCCGCTTCGTCACTGACCAGCAACTGCAGCTTTTCCATGAGATCCGGAGCGGTCTGTGCCAGCTCGATCAGCTCAGCCGCGCCGCTGCCTAGACGCTCGGCAAACTTGCCGGGGTCCTGGAGGATTTCCGAGAGCAGACCGAGGCTGTCCCATACCCCTTCGATGGCCGCCCAACTGCCGGCGAGCATGCCGTTGCTGGCTGCGGTCGCCACCGACTGTGACCACTGCGGCTTGAAACCCTGCCACTCGCTACGCAGCCAGCGCTCAAGTTCGCCGGTCAAACCGTCATAGGATTCGAACAGCTCGTCGACTTGACTGGAGGTGACAGCGCTGTGGACCAGAACGCGGTAGAACTTGCCCTCGTCGCCTCTGAACTCGCCCTTGCCCTGCTGATCAAGGGTGACCGGCGCGGTTTTGCCGCTATCCACGTCGACCACATCGACGGAAATGTTGCCCAGCGGGATGTCGTAGACCGATTCGAACTTGCTCTCGATTTGCATCAGCCCGCCGTGCGGGCACTGGACGACGCTGGAGGAAAATTCGTCGTCGCTGCTGCTGACCGACGTACTGCTATCGCCGAAGCGGATGATCCGCTCCATACCCACCAGCGATGGCAGGTCTGCTGCCTCGCTGATCTGGTCCGCCCTGCGACTGAGCCAGTGATCAAGCTGTTTGCGGTAGAGGCTGAGCGTTTGCGGAAAGCTGTCGAGTTCCTGCTCGATGCGCGCGATGGCTTCCATCAACACACGCGAGCAAACAAGGTGGACTGAAAAACGGGCTGAAGCATGAGCGGTCCCTCGCGCAAGAAATTAGTCGCGGGAACTGTGCGGGGGATCAAAGAGGAAAGAAGTCAGGCGAGTAGGCAAAGGATGTAGGACTAATCTGCAATCCAGCATCAAGCGAAAAACGTGCAGGCAGAAACGTAAACGCGGCGTGAGGAAAACCTCACGCCGCGTTTACTTAGAAGACATACATGGAATTACTGCGTTGAATCACCAGCCTTCAGCTGTTGCAGCTTCAGCTCGGCCAACGGATGCCCGGCCTTGGCGGCCATGCTCCACCAACGAGCGGCCTCAACGGGATCCGGCGCCTTGCTCGGGGTACCGGCGAGGCTGATCACGCCAACTTGATAAGCGGCTTTACCATCGCCGGCCAACGCCGCCAGACGCAGTAAACGCACGCCTTCTTCACGCGCGCCCAACCCGACGCCGCGAAAAGTCAGAATGTGCCCATAAAAGCCTTGAGCATCGACATTGCCGAGGTTGGCCATGCGCGCGAACTGGCCTTCAAGCCAGCGCCAGCCACGCGGCTGGCGAACGAACCACGACCAATGAAACAGCCGGCGGGCCAGCCAGTAACCGGCCCGCGCCTTGAGGCGCAGAAACACTCAGGCCTCCGCCGATTCCGGGTATTCGTATTCGAAGACGCGCACTACTTCCGACGCATGCCAGGACGCCGCCGCAACGCCATCTGACGGCCCGGAAAAGCGCCCCAGACGCTCGACACATTCAAAGAACCCGGTACGCGGCAAACGACTCGCGCCCTGACTGATGACCAGCGAACTGCGCAACGGCTGCTCGGCTTTGGCATCCAGTGCGGCCAGATGCTCCAGCGCAGCCGTCAGTGTCTGCATCGCCGGTGTCGGCAGCTGCAAACGCTCAAGCAAGGCTCGATAGGTCAGAAGATGGCGCTGACGGCGCGCCTGGTCCAGTTCCCCCAGCAATCCGTCCCAATGTTGACGGCTGATGCGTACGCTCACGATTCGTCCCTCCAACCCGGCACCGTCAGTTCCCAGGCCAGGCTGCGGCGAATCGCGGCGTCGGGCTGACGCTCACCACTTTCGATCATGGCCAGGTAAGACGGGCTGATGCCTACCGTGCGGGCCAGCGCCTCGATGGCGATGCCCTTCCCTTCGCGCAAACTGCGTAATTGATCCAGACCCGGAAGAATCGGCTCCGGCGAGGCGGCGAGCGGCGCTGCTGGCTGCTGCACCGGTGTTGCGTTGATCCCTGCTGCTTTCAGTAAAGCCTGATATTGAGCCCACGGCAGAACCGCGTATTCGGGTTCGCCATCGCGTGCAATTATCTGAATATCCATGACTACCCCGTAGGACAACACCACTTAGCGAGTCGGCACTTTTCCCTAGAAGTGTAATCCTAACAGCGGCCAAGGTCGCGAGTGGTATCTATCTGTAGGCAGTCTTGGTCAGTCAGGGCTTTTTCGGGCCTTGCAGCTGCAATTGTTCAGGGGTATCAGGGAGGCGTTCAACCACGGCCAGCTTTTCGGGTTGCTGGCGCTTGCGCCACAGGCGGAAGGCGTTGAGCTCGTCATCGAGGGTTTTCATCAGCCAGGCGAGGACAGCGATGTCATCGAGCATGCCGAACATGGGAATGAAATCCGGAATGGCATCGACCGGGCTGAGGAAATACATCAGGCCCGCCACCACCGAAATCAGCGACTTGGCACTGATCGCGCGATACTCGCCACGCCAGTAGGCCAGGCACAGCGACTGCAGCAAGCGCAGATCATCCTTGAGTTTGCCCAGGCGATTGCCTTGCGCGGCGCCTTTGCTGGCCACGGCAAACAACAGGGTCGGCAAGCGTCCACGGGCCAGCAGGCGACCGGCCAACGGCAGGAATCGAGCGAAATTCCACGGAGCTTTCATCTATTCTTCCCGTTGAAATGTTATCCACACAAATTGTGGATAACCTTGTGAACAGAGCTGCATTTCAGCGCTGAGAGCCCCGTTTCATAAGGGCTGCGCTTAGATCGGGCGTTTTTTACTCACATAAAAAAGCCCAATATTTCATTGACTTGGCGGCTCAGGGCGTCTAGCGCGGGCAGCCTCAAAGCTATGACTGTGTTGAACGGCGTCAGTTCGCTCTGTTTACCTTTCCTGACCTGCAGATGCAACAACGCCCCGCATAAGCGAGGCGTTGTTTTCGAGCCGTTGCGTGTTACTTGGCAGCGGCGTCTTCTTTGGCTGGATCCTTGATGGCCAGCAGTTCCAGGTCGAAAACCAGAACCGAGTTGGCCGGGATTGCCGGGCTTGGCGACTGAGCGCCGTAAGCCAGATCGCTAGGGATGTACAGTTTGTACTTCTCGCCAACGTGCATCAGTTGCAGACCTTCAACCCAACCCGGGATCACGCCACTGACTGGCAGATCGATCGGGCTGCCGCGCTCTACGGAGCTGTCGAACACGGTGCCGTTGGTCAGCTTGCCGGTGTAGTGAACAGTGACGACGTCGGTCGGCTTAGGCTGTGGGCCATCGGCTTTCTTCACTACTTCGTACTGCAGGCCCGAAGCGGTGGTGGTGACACCGGCCTTCTTGCCGTTTTCTTCGAGGAATTTCTTGCCGGCGGCTGCCGACTCTTCACTCATCTTGGCCATACGCTCTTCAGCACGCTTTTGCAGCGAGGCGAAGGCTTCGACCAGTTCTTCATCTTTCAGCTTCTGTTCTTTCTTGCCAACGGCATCTTCGATGCCCTGGGCTACCGCTTTGGAGTCCAGATCATCCATGCCTTCCTGGGCAAGGCTTTTGCCCATGTTCAGGCCGATGCCGTAGGAAGCTTTTTGCGCCGGGGTTTTCAGCTCTACGCTGGTCTGCGAGTCACAACCCGCGAGTACCAGGCTAACCAGGGCTACCGCCGCCGCCAACCGATGCTGTTTCATGCTATTTCCTTGTTCATGCGCCGAATGGGCAATCGAGTAAAGCCGCGAGCTTATCAGGCCGCCACGACCAATGGCTACCGGCATGAGAGCAGGAATCTTCCGATAAGTTCAGGGATTAAAACGCATTTGGGCAACGGCTGGATGAAGCTTCTGTCATTCACGGACGACAAGGCTCGTCGGCTCCTGACTCAGTATCTGGCGTAATGGCCACTTGCCCAGCCAGCGCCGCTCAGGCATAACAGCGCAACAATTCGACAAGGATGTTCAACTTGCGCCTCTTATTCCGCGTTATCAGTCTGGTGATCGTGCTGGCGGTAATCGCCATCGCGGTGATCGTCTATTACGTCGCCAATCCGAAATTGCCCTTCTACATCCCGCCGCAACAGGTACGTTACCTGGATCAATGGAGCGAAGAGCAACGGCAGACCTACTACTTCACGCCCCAAGGTACGCAAGTCAAAGACCTGCGTTACGAGTGGTTCCAGGCATTGGAATTGCCCTTCTCCGAGCAGCGCTTCGCCTCCCCTGAATATCTCGCCCGTTTCGGCTTCCTGGTCGACCCGCAGCAGAAATCTAGCCCGAACAATCCCGGCAACCTCCCCGTCGGTTTTGCCCGGCACCAGAATCCCGGCAACGCCTCCGAGCATTATCTCGACATCACCTGCGCCGCTTGCCACACCGGCGAGTTGCGCTTCAAAGGCCAGGCCGTGCGCATTGATGGCGGCACCGCGCAACACGTGTTGCCTTCCAGCGTTCCTACTTTGCGCGGTGGCAGTTTCGGACAGGCCCTGGTCGCCAGTCTCGCCTCGACTTACTACAACCCATGGAAGTTTGAGCGCTTCGCCCGCCAGGTGCTCGGAGATGATTACGAAGCGCGCCGCGAACAATTGCGCAGCGAGTTCAAGACCTCGCTGAACACCTTCGTCAAAGTGGCGTGGAACGACACCCATCGCGGCCTGTACCCGACCGAGGAAGGCCCGGGGCGCACCGACGCGTTCGGCCGGATTGCCAACGCTACGTTTGGCGACGCGATTTCCCCCGCCAACTACCGCGTGGCCGATGCCCCGGTGGATTACCCGCAGCTGTGGGACATGTGGACGTTCGATTGGGTGCAGTGGAATGGCTCGGCCCAGCAGCCGATGGCGCGCAACATCGGCGAGGCGCTCGGCGTCGGTGCCACGCTGAATTTCTTCGACGCCAATGGCCAGCCGCTGCAAGGCGCTGAGCGCTACCCCTCCAGCGTGCGCGTGCGCGATCTGCACGCCATCGAAGAAACCTTGCAGCAGCTGAAGCCGCCAACCTGGCCCGAAGATCTGTTCGGTGCGATCGACAAGCCGCTGGCCGCCAGAGGCCGCGCGCTGTTCGCGGAAAACTGCGCCGGCTGCCATGTCCCGCGCCAATCGCAGGAAAGCGAACGCTGGGTGCAGCACTTGCACATGATTCCCGTGGAGGTGATCGGCACCGATCCGAATGCGGCCAACAACATTGCCAGTCACCGTTTCGACCTGAGCGCACTGCAATGGGATGTCAATGAGCTGAAAAAGATGGACGTCAAACTGCACCCCGAACCCAAGGAGCCGCTTGATCTGAGCCAATTGTCGGTGGCCAAGGGCCTGGCTTACGTCACCGCGTTCGTGGAAAACCGTGCCTATCGCGACGCGCAGATCACGCCGGAAGAAAAGCCGCGCATGGATGGTTTCGGCCTGCCGATCGGCGTGCGCGAGAAAGTCGCTTACAAGGCCCGACCGCTGGCTGGCGTGTGGGCGACTGCGCCGTTTCTGCACAACGGTTCGGTGCCGAGCATCTATCAGTTGCTGTCACCGCAGGATGAGCGCGCCACTACTTTCTATAAAGGCACGCTCGAATACGATCCGCGCCACCTCGGCTATCGCACCGAGCCTTTCACCAACGGTTTTCTGTTTGACACGCGCATCAGCGGCAACCACAACAGCGGCCACGAATTCCGCGCCGGCGCTCACGGCAACGGGGTGATCGGCCGACTCCTGCAACCCGAGGAGCGCTGGGCGCTGCTCGAATACCTGAAAGTACTGGGCGGACCACTGGAGGCGCAGTTGCCATGATCATGCCGACATTCAAAAAAGAACTGCCGCCACTCGCGCGCTTCTGGCTGTGGTTGGGGCGTTTGCTTGGCAAGACGCTGCTGATCCTGCTGGTCATCGCCCTGCTCGGCTGGGCCATCGCCACCGCATGGTTTGCCTGGCAGCATCGCGGGCCGGTGTCGGCGCAGGAACAGATTCCAGCAGGCGAAGCGGCGATGACCCAGGACGTCATCCAAACCGCAGTGCGCATCGTCGACCAGCACCGCGAACCCACGCGTTATCTGCGCGATGCCCACGCCAAGGCGCATGGCTGCGTGAAGGCGCAAGTGCAGGTGTTACCGGAACTGGCGCAATCGCTGCGACAGGGGGTGTTCAGCGAGCCGGGCAAGACCTGGCAGGCGCTGATCCGGTTGTCCAACGGCAATGCCTATCCGCAATTCGACAGCATTCGCGACGCGCGCGGGATGGCAATCAAGTTGCTTGAGGTTCCTGGCACGCAACTGCTCGGCAATCGCCAGGACCAGCATGAACAGGATTTCGTGATGTTCAGCCATCCGAATTTCTTTGTCAGCAATGTCGCCGAGTATCGTCAGAATGTGGCGGCGCAGGCAGACGGCAAGAAGGTCATGGCGTTTTTTCCGACATGGGATCCGCGCACTTGGCAGGTCCGCCATCTGTTTATCGCCTTGGCCACTCTGTCAGCGCCGCCGGACAGTCCGACTGAGACCACATATTTCTCGGTATCGCCCTACAAGTTCGGTGAGGCCAATGCGAAATTCCGCGTCGTGCCGGATCCGGAGCGTTGCCCGGCGTATACGCTGCCCAAACAGAATCACGACTTGCCGAATTTCCTGCGCAGCGCACTGAATCAGCAGTTGTCGACGGATCGGGTGCCGGCGTGTTTTGCCTTGCAGATCCAGCGCCAGGACGCGAACAAATACATGCCGATCGAGGACACGAGCATTGAGTGGCGTGAGCAGGATGCACCGTTTGAAACCGTGGCGCGGATCACCCTGCCCGCGCAGGACTTCGACACGCCGGCGCTGAATCTGCAATGCGACAACCTGTCGTTCAACCCGTGGTTCGGCATCGAGGCGCATCGGCCGATTGGCGGGATCAATCGCTTGCGCAAGGCAGTGTACGAGGCGGTGAGCGATTATCGGCATGCCCGCAATGCGGCGCAGTAGCGCGGCGATTTTATAAATCGCAGACAGCAAAAAGCCCGCACAAGGCGGGCTTTTTGTGGTGTCTGGCGTTCAGTTCCAGATACCGAATATGGCGCAGCGGACGGGACTCGAACCCGCGACCCCCGGCGTGACAGGCCGGTATTCTAACCGACTGAACTACCGCTGCGCGAAACACTTGAAACGAATGGTGGGTGATGACGGGATCGAACCGCCGACATTCTGCTTGTAAGGCAGACGCTCTCCCAGCTGAGCTAATCACCCTTCGCTTCGTTACGGGGCGCATTATGCCACAAGTTTTCGTAAAGTGTTGATTTAATTGAATATTTTTCAAAAAAATCTGAAAACCGGTGAAACGATACATCCCGCGGGTACAACCTTGAGACAGAAAAAAACCCGCCTCAGCGGGTTTTTCCGTGGTGACCTGGCGTTCAGTGGTCCAGGTTACCGAATATGGCGCAGCGGACGGGACTCGAACCCGCGACCCCCGGCGTGACAGGCCGGTATTCTAACCGACTGAACTACCGCTGCGCTAAACACTTGAAACGAATGGTGGGTGATGACGGGATCGAACCGCCGACATTCTGCTTGTAAGGCAGACGCTCTCCCAGCTGAGCTAATCACCCTTCGCTTCGGTGTGGCGCGCATTCTACGGAGCACCCCCACCTCTGGCAAGCACTTTTTTAAATAATTTTCCGAGGCCTTCCAAAGGCTTAGAGAAGGGTTGGCCTATGCCCCGGCGAAGACAATAATGCCCCCCTTTGTATAAAGGAGTGACTCGCCCCATGTGGTTCAAGAACCTGCTGATCTATCGCCTGACCCAAGACCTGCCTGTCGATGCCGAGGCGCTGGAAACTGCACTGGCGACCAAACTGGCGCGGCCGTGTGCAAGCCAGGAGCTGACCACTTACGGTTTCGTTGCACCGTTCGGCAAGGGCGAAGATGCGCCGCTGGTACACGTCAGCGGCGATTTCCTGCTGATCTCTGCGCGCAAGGAAGAACGTATTCTGCCGGGCAGCGTTGTGCGTGACGCGGTCAAGGAAAAGGTCGAGGAGATCGAAGCCGAGCAGATGCGCAAGGTCTATAAGAAGGAACGCGACCAGATCAAGGATGAAATCATCCAAGCGTTCCTGCCGCGCGCGTTCATTCGTCGTTCCTCGACCTTTGCCGCGATCGCGCCGAAACAGGGCCTGATCCTGGTCAACTCGGCCAGCCCGAAACGCGCCGAAGACCTGCTGTCGACCCTGCGCGAAGTGATCGGCACCCTGCCCGTGCGTCCGCTCACCGTGAAAATGGCACCGACTGCGGTGATGACCGACTGGGTCACCACGCAGAAAGCCGCCGACGATTTCTATGTGCTGGACGAGTGCGAACTGCGCGACACCCACGAAGACGGCGGCATCGTCCGTTGCAAGCGTCAGGACCTGACCAGCGAAGAAATCCAGCTGCACCTGAGCACCGGCAAAGTCGTCACTCAGCTGTCGCTGGCCTGGCAGGACAAACTGTCGTTCATGCTCGACGACAAGATGACCGTCAAGCGCCTGAAATTCGAGGATCTGTTGCAGGATCAGGCGGAACAGGACGGTGGCGACGAAGCCCTGGGCCAACTGGATGCCAGCTTCACCCTGATGATGCTGACCTTCGGCGACTTCCTGCCGGCGCTGGTTGAAGCGTTGGGTGGGGAAGAGATGCCGCAGGGGATCTGACTCTGACGAGCATCTAACCTTTGGGAGCGAGCCTGCTCGCGAATGCGGTGCGCCAGCAACATTAATGTATCTGGCTCACCGC
>NZ_JASCPT010000158.1:0-10143 GCF_029959775.1 Pseudomonas sp. PS01270
GTCTACTGGAGTAGACATCGTGTCGCTCGAATCGACTTGAACTTGCAGATCGTGACGGCAGGTAAGAAGATCTAAAACCGTCCACCATGTCTCCGAACATGTGTCCACCATGTCCCCGGTACATACAGGGAGAGGGTTAGGGTGAGGGGCTCTTGATCTTCAGGCATAAAAAAGCCCCGACTCTCACGAGCCGGGGCTTTTGTTTGACACGCTACAACGACTTAGCCGTTGAACACGTCATCCACGCTTTTCAGCGGGTAGTTCTTCGGATACGGCAGAGTAGCAACGCCGGTCTCGATCGCAGCCTTGGCCACGGCGTCGGAGATCAGGGTGATCAGGCGCTTGTCCATTGGTTTCGGAATGATGTACTCACGGCCGAATTCCAGCGGAGCACCGCCGTAGGCATCGCACACGTCCTGTGGAACAGGCAGTTTGGCCAGTTCGCGCAGGGCGTTGGCGGCGGCGACTTTCATTTCTTCGTTGATGCGCTTGGCGCGAACGTCCAGGGCACCACGGAAGATGAACGGGAAGCCCAGCACGTTGTTGACCTGGTTCGGGTAGTCCGAACGGCCGGTGGCCATGATCACGTCGCTACGGGTGGCGTGCGCCAGTTCCGGGGAGATTTCCGGATCCGGGTTGGAGCAGGCGAAGACGATCGGGTTGGCCGCCATCGACAGCAGGCCTTCGGCGCTCAGCAGGTTCGGACCGGACAGACCGACGAATACGTCAGCGCCTGCCAGTGCGTCTGCCAGGGTGCGCTTCTCGGTAGCGTGGGCGAACACGGCTTTGTACTGGTTCAGGTCGTCACGGCCGGAGTGGATCACGCCGGTACGGTCAACCATGAAGATGTTTTCGATGCGAGCGCCCATGCTCACCAGCAGTTTCATGCAGGAGATGGCGGCAGCGCCGGCGCCGAGGCAGACAATCTTTGCTTCCGGCAGGGTTTTGCCAGCGATTTCCAGGGCGTTGATCATGCCCGCAGCGGTCACGATCGCGGTGCCGTGCTGGTCATCATGGAACACCGGAATGTCGCACTGCTCGATCAGAGCGCGTTCGATCTCAAAGCACTCTGGCGCCTTGATGTCTTCCAGGTTGATGCCACCGAAGGTGATGGAGATGCGCTTGACGGTGTCGATGAAGGCTTGCGGGCTTTCGGAGTCGACTTCGATGTCGAATACGTCGATGCCGGCGAAACGCTTGAACAGCACGCCTTTGCCTTCCATTACAGGCTTGGAAGCCAGTGGGCCGAGGTTGCCCAGGCCGAGAATCGCGGTGCCGTCGGAAATGACTGCCACCAGGTTGCCCTTGCCGGTGTATTTGTAGGCCAGTTCAGGATCGCGAGCAATCTCGCGCACTGGTTCAGCTACGCCGGGGCTGTAGGCCAGCGACAGGTCGCGGGCGGTAGCAGTGGCCTTGGTGAGCTCGACACTCAGCTTCCCCGGACGAGGATTGGCGTGGTATTCGAGAGCGGCAGTTTTCAGATCAGACATTTTGGCATTCCGCTTTTTTACTGTTGGACAGACTGGTCAGCGAGGATACGCGCCTCGCAAAGTCCCCACAAGACTGGGCAGTCACCGCTGTCAAGCGCCCTGCCCTACGACTTTGGGCCAAGAGCCACGGCGCACAAGGGCTGGACTGTTCACAATCAGCCGTAAAAATGTCTACAATTTTTCTTCAGCGCGGTACGTGCAGCATTGAAGGATCGGTCAATGGCAGCAACCAGCGCGCCTGACCTTTTGGCAGACCACCGCGCCGGGATCGGTCAACCACCCAGCCACGCGCCTCGATCTGCCTGCCTTTCAATGCTTGCAAACCAGCACTGTCAAATTGTCCGAGCAGATTGGGTGCAACCCGCAATACAAGCGTATCCTGCAACTCGATCCAGATTCCGCCGCGATTGCGCTGCACCTTGCTCACCCGACCGCTTACTACGGCGAAGCCCGAACGCTGGATCTGCTGCGCTTTCTGCACCGGTGATTGCCGCCAGAGACCAAGCCCGGACTGTCGCGCGCTGCGTTCGGCGGCCTGCTGGCAGGCGACCAGATCGATGTTCGGCGCCACCGCGACCTGAAAACCCAGGCCAGCGGCAAGCATCTGCGCTTCGAGATTGGCACCGCTGACACTGTAAACATGCGCCAGCGTACGCCCGTAATGGTCTTTCGCCTGCTTGCCGGGCCGCAGACCGACCCGGCCGCCGCTGTCATCGACCAGCGCTTGCAGGCGTTTGCGCGCTGCCACGGCGAAGGGTTCGTCGCTGCGGCCCTGCTTGCCCAGCTCCGGCGCATTGAGACCGATCATGCGCACATTGCGCCCGTCGCTCAGGCGCAGGGTGTCGCCATCGACCACCCGCTGCACGGAAACGCTGGCCAGCCCTGCGGGTGCCGGGCAGAACGCCTGGGCGGCGGACAGCCAAATCGCAGACACAAAAAAGGCGCCCGCGAGGGACGCCTTTTTCATCAGTCTGGAGCAGTCGAAGCGACCTTCCAAAATGATCAGCCTCAGGCTTTTTTGCCGACGCCGAAAGTAGCGAAACGGTCTGCGAACTTCTGCACACGGCCGCCGGTGTCCAGAGTCTTCTGCTTACCGGTGTAGAACGGGTGGCATTCGTTGCAAACGTCGATCGCCAGGGCTTTGCCGTAGGTCGAACGAGTTTCGAACTTGTTACCGCAGCTGCAGGTAACAGCGATTTCCGGGTAGTTCGGATGGATTTCGGCTTTCATGGTGTCTTCCTCAGGCTAGCGTGCCGCCACCCAACACTATTGTTGAATACCGCACGTAATTAGGCCGCGGATTCTACCAGACCTTTTCAATCGCGCAAGCTGTCACCGAGACCGACCGTCTGCTAGGCTCCCGACCTTGAACGCGTTCCCCTGTGGGAGCGAGCTTGCTCGCGAATGCGTTGTGTCAGTCAATGTCCAAGCGTCTGATACACCGCCTTCGCGAGCAAGCTCGCTCCCACAATTGATCTGCGTTCAACCCTTCTTTTGCGTTTATAGAGATCCCCCCGCGTGCCCGACGCCATTCTGCGCCTTGCCCTGCCTTCGCCTCTGCGCCGCCTGTTCGATTACCGGGCGCCGGCCGGGGTGCGGCGCGAGCAATTGCAGCCGGGCATGCGCCTGCGGGTGCCGTTCGGCCGGCGCGAGATGATCGGCATTCTGGTCGAGATCACCGACACCAGCGAAGTGCCGGCAGAAAAACTCAAGCCGGCGCTGGCCCTGCTCGACACGACATCGCCGCTGCCGCCAGCGCTGTTCAAGCTGTGCCTGTGGACCGCGCAGTACTACCAGCACAGCCTCGGCGACACCTTGAACTGGGCCTTGCCGGTGCTGCTGCGTCAGGGCGAGTTGGCCGAGGCCCGGCAGGAACGCTTCTGGTCGATTGCTCCGGGCGCCAGCGTTGACGACCCGCGAGTGGCCCGCGCGCCACGCCAGCGCGAGGCGCTGACCACGCTGGCCCAGCATCCTCACGGCGTCGCCCATCAGTTGTTGAGCAAATTGATGCTGAGCAAGGACAGCCTCGATCTGCTGCTGGCCAAGGGGCTGGTGCAGGTCGAAATCCGCCGCCACGCTCCCGGCGTTCGCCATGAACATTGGCTGGCGCAACCGGAGCTGCCGCTCAACAGCGAACAGCGCGCGGCGTATGAAGCGATTCGCGCCGGCTTCGACAGTTACCACGCGTTTCTCCTGGCCGGCGTCACCGGCAGCGGCAAGACCGAAGTCTATCTGCAGCTGATACGCGAGACCCTCGAAGCCGGCAAACAGGCACTGGTGCTGATCCCGGAAATCAACCTCGGCCCGCAGACCCTGGCGCGTTTCGAACAGCGCTTCAATGCGCGCATCGCCCTGCTGCACTCGGCGGTAAATGATCGCGAACGCCTGGAAGCCTGGCTCGCCGCCCGTGATGGCGAGGCCGACATTATTATCGGCACCCGTTCGGCGCTGTTCACGCCAATGAAAAATCCCGGGCTGATCATCATCGATGAAGAGCACGACGGTTCCTATAAACAGCAGGAAGGTCTGCGCTACCACGCTCGCGATCTGGCGCTGGTACGCGCACGGCAGGAAAACATCCCGATCGTGCTCGGCTCCGCCACGCCGTCGCTGGAAAGTCTGCACAACGCTTACACCGGCCGCTACGGCCTGCTGCGCCTGAACGAGCGCGCCGGCGGCGCCAAGCAACCGCGCTTTCTGCGTCTGGACGTCAAAAGCCGTCCGCTCGACAGCGGTATCTCCGGACCGATGCAGCAAGCCATCGGCCAGACCCTCGCCAACGGTCAGCAGGTGCTGGTGTTCCTCAACCGTCGCGGCTTTGCCCCGACCCTGCTCTGCCACGATTGCGGCTGGATGTCCGAGTGTTCGCGCTGCGATGCGCGCATGACCGTACACCAGCGTTACGGCGAGTTGCGCTGTCACCACTGCGGCAACGTTGAGCGCACGCCACGCCAGTGCCCGAAGTGCAGCAAGGTCGATCTGCGCCCGGTCGGCGCCGGTACCGAACGCGCCGAAGAGCGTCTGGCGATTCTGTTCCCGGATTACCCGGTACTGCGCGTCGATCGCGACAGCACCTCGCGCAAGGACGCGATGAATCAGTTGTTCGCGACGATCCAGAAAGGCCAGCCGTGCATTCTGGTCGGCACGCAGATGTTGGCCAAAGGGCACCATTTCCCAAGGGTGACGCTGGTATCGATTCTGGATGCCGACGGTGGCCTGTTTTCCGGCGACTTCCGCGCCAGCGAGCGCATGGCGCAACTGATCGTCCAGGTCGCCGGGCGCGCCGGCCGGGCTGAGGAGCCGGGCAGGGTGATCATCCAGACGCATTTGGCCGACCATCCTTTATTGGTGCAACTGACCGAGCAGGGTTATTTCGCCTTCGCCGAACAAGCCTTGAGCGAGCGCCGCGCGGCCGGGTTGCCGCCGTTTGCCCATCTGGCGCTGTTGCGTGCCGAGGCGCACAAGCCGGGGCAGGCGGAAGGTTTTCTCGATGAAGCGTGCAGCGCGGCCGAACGCTTGCTGGCGGAATTGAATCTGAGCGGCATCGAGCTGCTCGGGCCGGTGCCGGCACCGATGGAGCGCCGCGCCGGGCGTTATCGCGCCCAGCTGTTGTTGCAGGCGACCGCGCGGGCACCGTTGCATCGCTTGCTGGCCAGCTGGATGCTGGTGCTGGAGCAGATGCCGAGTGGGCGGGCAGTGCGCTGGTCGCTGGATGTTGATCCCGTCGACTTGTACTGATTGATCGATTGCTATCGCTGGCAAGCCAGCTCCCACAGGGACTGCGCCGCTCTTGTGGGAGCTGGCTTGCCAGCGATAACGGTCGAATTGTCACCACAAATCCATAAGCTGCCTGCTAAGGTTGGCAAGCCCGTCTTCGCAACGGATAATGCCCAGTTTTTCCACCCGCGCATCGATGCGCCCGCCGCGCTTGCGGTCGAAAGAGAAGACCATGAAAGACACCATTCGCCAGCTGATCCAGCAAGCCCTCACCCAACTCGTCAACGAAGGTGTGTTGCCTGAAGGCCTGACGCCGGCGATCCAGGTGGAGAACGCCCGCGACAAGACCCACGGCGACTTCGCCAGCAACATCGCCATGATGCTGGCCAAGCCTGCCGGCATGAAGCCGCGCGATCTGGCGGAGAAAATCATCGCCGCCCTGCCCGCTGACGAGAACGTCACCAAGGCCGAAATCGCCGGCCCGGGCTTCATCAATTTCTTCCAGAACACCCAGGCACTGGCCTCGCGCCTCGACGCCGCACTGGCCGACGCCCGTGTCGGCGTGCGCAAGGCCGGCCCGGCGCAGCGCACCGTGGTCGATCTGTCGGCGCCGAACCTGGCCAAAGAGATGCACGTCGGCCACTTGCGCTCGACCATCATCGGCGACGGCGTGGCCCGCGTGCTTGAGTTCCTCGGCGACGAAGTGATCCGCCAGAATCACGTCGGCGACTGGGGCACTCAGTTCGGCATGCTGATGGCTTATCTGCAGGAAAACCCGATCACCAGCGACGAATTGTCCGATCTGGAAAACTTCTACCGTGCGGCCAAGCAGCGTTTCGACGAGTCCGAAGAATTCGCCGACCGCGCCCGTGGCCTGGTGGTCAAGTTGCAGGCGGGCGACGCTGAATGCCTGGCGCTGTGGACCAAGTTCAAGGACATCTCGCTGTCGCACTGCCAGAAGATCTACGAACTGCTCAACGTCAAACTGACCATGGCCGACGTGATGGGCGAAAGCGCCTACAACGACGACCTGATCAATGTGGTCAACGACCTCAAGGCTGCCGGCATGCTGGTCGAGAGCAACGGCGCCCAGTGCGTGTTCCTCGACGAGTTCAAGAACGCCGATGGCGACCCGCTGCCGGTGATCATCGTCAAGGCCGATGGCGGTTACCTGTACGCCACCACTGACCTCGCCGCCGTGCGCTACCGCAGCGGCAAGCTCAAGGCTGATCGCGCGTTGTATTTCGTCGACCAGCGCCAGGCCCTGCACTTTCAGCAGGTCTTCGCTGTGGCGCGCAAGGCCGGTTTCGTCACCCATCCGATGGAAATGGAGCACATGGGGTTCGGCACCATGAACGGCGCCGACGGCCGTCCGTTCAAGACCCGTGATGGCGGCACCGTGAAGCTGATCGATTTGCTGACCGAAGCCCAGGAACGTGCCTACAACCTGGTGAAAGAGAAGAACCCGACCCTGGCCGAGGACGAGTTGCGCAACATCGCCAAGGTCGTCGGCATCGGCGCGGTGAAATACGCCGACCTGTCCAAGCATCGCACCAGCGACTACAGCTTCAACTTCGACCTGATGCTCAACTTCGAAGGCAACACCGCGCCGTATCTGCTGTACGCCTACACCCGCGTGGCCGGTGTGTTCCGCAAACTGGGCAAGGACTTCAGCGAAGTCGACGGCCAGATCGTCCTCGAAGCGGCGCACGAGCAGGAGCTGGCGGCGAAGCTGGCGCAGTTCGGCGAAGTGCTGAACAACGTGGCTGAAAAAGGCACCCCGCACATTCTCTGCACCTACCTGTACGACGTCGCCGGCCTGTTCTCCAGCTTCTACGAGAACTGCCCGATCCTCGCCGCCGACACCCCGGCGCAGATGCAGAGCCGTCTGCGTCTGGCCGCACTGACCGGTCGCACCCTCAAGCAAGGCCTGGAGCTGTTGGGTCTGGAAACTCTGGAGCGTATGTAAGTTGGCTGCCAAGAAAAAACCTGCACCCAAACGCGGCGCCAGCCGCTATCAGGCCCCGGCGAAACAACCGATTCCGGGCTGGCTGTGGATGGCCATCGGCCTGACCGTCGGCGCGTTCATCGTGTTTCTGATGAAACTGGAACCGGGCAAGGGCAGCGACACGGTCAAGCGCGAGAAAGTCGAACAGCAGCAGAAAGCGTCGAAGATCGCCGAGGCCAACAAGACCCCGCCGAGCCCGACGCAACCGGTGAAACCGAAGTACGACTTCTACACCTTGCTGCCGGAATCGGAAGTGATCGTGCCGCCGGACGCGGTACCGGAGAAGACCCTGCCGACGCCGCAAGTGCCGGCCATCCCGACCACGCCGGTAACCCCGGCCGAAGCGGCGAAGATCGACACCGCACGGGCGCAGGCGGCTCTTGCCGGGATCACGCCGCCGCCAGCGCCGCCAGTGAGCAAGGCCGCGCCAGTGACCAAGTTCTTCCTCCAGGCCGGTTCGTTCCGCAAGGAAACCGATGCTGACAAGGTGCGTGCGCAGATCATTCTGCTCGGCCAAGCCGTCGCGGTGGAGTCCGGCACGGTCAAGGATGAAACCTGGTACCGCGTCTTGGTCGGCCCGTTCAGCAACCGTGAACAACTGACCACGGCGCAGAAACAACTGGCTGGTGCGGGCTTCAGCAACCTGTTGTTACAACAACGCCAGAGCCGCTGACTCATCGACGATCGTTCCCACGCTCCGCGTGGGAATGCCTCAAGGGACGCTCTGCGTCCCCGGCAGCGAAGGGACGCGGAGCGTCCCGGGCTGCATTCCCACGCGGAGCGTGGGAACGATCAGTTGGCAGACACCGCTCGTCCCCTCACCTGCACCAAGGTTGAAATCCCCTCCAGCACCCCCATATGAATGGGCATAAGGCATTTTCGCCCCGCTGCGTGGAGACTCTTCCCTTGACCACCATCGTTTCAGTCCGCCGCCACGGCAAAGTCGTCATGGGCGGCGACGGCCAGGTTTCTCTCGGCAACACCGTGATGAAAGGCAACGCCAAAAAGGTTCGTCGCCTGTACCACGGCCAGGTCATCGCCGGTTTCGCCGGTGCCACCGCCGACGCCTTCACCCTGTTCGAACGTTTCGAAGGCCAGCTCGAAAAACATCAGGGCCACCTGATCCGCGCCGCCGTCGAACTCGCCAAAGAATGGCGCACCGACCGCTCCCTGAGCCGCCTCGAAGCGATGCTCGCGGTCGCCAACAAGGACGCCTCGCTGATCATCACCGGCAACGGTGACGTGGTCGAACCCGAAGATGGCCTGATCGCCATGGGTTCCGGCGGCGCCTACGCGCAAGCCGCCGCCAGCGCCCTGCTGAAAAAGACCGACTTGTCAGCGCGCGAGATCGTCGAAACCGCTCTCGGCATCGCTGGCGACATCTGCGTATTCACCAACCACACCCAGACCATTGAGGAGCAGGATCTCGCTGAATAAGCCTGTTGCGGCCCATGTGCCACGGCTTGTTTCTGCTTGAGGACCGTCAATTACTATGTCCATGACTCCCCGCGAAATCGTCCACGAACTCAACCGCCATATCATCGGCCAGGACGATGCCAAGCGCGCCGTCGCGATTGCCCTGCGCAACCGCTGGCGCCGCATGCAGCTGCCTGAAGAGCTGCGCGTTGAGGTGACCCCGAAGAACATCCTGATGATCGGCCCGACCGGTGTCGGTAAAACCGAGATCGCCCGTCGCCTGGCGAAACTGGCCAATGCGCCGTTCATCAAGGTCGAAGCGACCAAATTCACCGAAGTCGGTTATGTCGGCCGTGACGTCGAGTCGATCATCCGTGATCTGGCCGATGCCGCGATCAAGATGCTCCGCGAACAGGAAATGACCCGCGTACGCCACCGCGCCGAAGACGCCGCCGAGGACCGCATCCTCGACGCGTTGCTGCCGCCGGCACGCATGGGTTTCAGCAACGAAGAAGCGCCGAGCTCCGATTCCAATACGCGTCAGCTGTTCCGCAAGCGCCTGCGCGAAGGCCAGCTGGACGACAAGGAAATCGAGATCGAAGTCGCCGAAGTCTCCGGCATCGAAATCGCCACGCCGCCAGGCATGGAAGAGATGACCAACCAGCTGCAATCGCTGTTTGCCAACATGGGCAAGGGCAAGAAGAAGTCGCGCAAGCTCAAGGTCAAGGAAGCGCTGAAACTGGTGCGCGATGAAGAAGCCGGGCGTCTGGTCAACGAAGAAGAACTGAAGGCCAAGGCGCTGGAAGCGGTCGAGCAGCACGGTATCGTCTTCATCGACGAGATCGACAAGGTCGCCAAGCGCGGCAATGTCGGCGGCGCCGATGTCTCCCGCGAAGGCGTACAGCGCGACCTGCTGCCGCTGATCGAGGGCTGCACCGTTAACACCAAACTGGGCATGGTCAAGACTGATCACATCCTGTTCATCGCCTCCGGTGCGTTCCACCTGAGCAAGCCAAGCGATCTGGTGCCGGAGCTGCAAGGCCGTCTGCCGATCCGCGTCGAGCTCAAGGCGCTGAGCCCGGAAGACTTCGAACGCATCCTCAGCGAACCGCACGCCTCGCTCACCGAGCAATACTGCGCGCTGCTGAAGACCGAAGGCCTGAACATCCAGTTCCAGCCCGAGGGCATCAAGCGTCTGGCGGAGATCGCCTGGCAGGTCAACGAGAAAACCGAGAACATCGGTGCCCGTCGCCTGCACACCCTGCTTGAGCGTCTGCTCGAAGAGGTGTCGTTCAGCGCCGGCGACCTCGCCAGCGCCCATGATGACAAGGCGATTCTGATCGACGCCGAATACGTCAACAGCCACCTCGGCGAATTGGCGCAGAACGAAGATCTGTCCCGTTATATCCTGTAGGTCACTTCTCCCTGTAGGAGCTGCCGAAGGCTGCGATCTTTTGATCTTGATCCTGAAAAGCAAAATCAAAAGATCGCAGCCTTCGGCAGCTCCTACAG
>NZ_JASCPT010000159.1:0-10070 GCF_029959775.1 Pseudomonas sp. PS01270
CGGCGCACCGGTGACCAAATCAGTCGACTGACACAACGCCTTCGCGAGCAAGCTCGCTCCCACAGTTACTCAGTGTTGTTTTATCTGGGATGGCTCTTGTTCGTTCAGCTGCCCGTGCCACCGCCCGCACCACCCGTGCCGCCGCCGGCCGAGCCGGTGCCACCGCCCGCGCCGGAACCCGAACCACTGGCGCCGCCATTGGTGCCCGTGCCAGTGCCCATGCCCGAACCAGTTCCTGTCCCGGTTCCTGTGCCAGTTCCGTTATTGGTTCCACCAGAATTGCTGTCAACGGAAGGCGAGCCCGGCGTGCTGTCTGGCGGCATGGTCGAGCTGCTGGCGCCGCCGGACTTGGTGCCCGTCGCATCGGTGCTGTCATTGGCAGCGAAGCTGGCGGCGGATGCCGTGGCGAGCAGGCCGGCCAACAATAACGAAGTGAATTTGCGCGTCATCATGGTACGTCTCCTGATAAAGGGGATTACCTGATATTGGTCAGGCGCACTGAAACCTTGGTGCCCGTCGAGTGACGAGCGGTCAGTCGCCGCGCCAAGTGGCCTACCGTTCTTCTGCAATATTGGCTATTTGCCGAACCACCCCCGGGGACTAACGTAGCCACACATTCAATCGCTACCCCGGAGCCCACCATGCAACCTCGTGCCGATTTCTACACCGCTTCCCCTGATGCCATGAAAGCGATGATGGCGCTGGAAAATGCCGTCTCGAAACTGTCGCTGGAAAAGAGCCTGCTCGAACTGGTCAAGCTGCGCTCTTCACAGATCAACGGCTGCGCATTCTGCATCGACATGCACACCGCCGACGCGATCAAGGACGGCGAAACCCCACGCCGCCTGTTCGCCGTGACGGCATGGCGGGAAGCGCCATTCTTCAGCGAGCGTGAACGCGCCGCGCTGCTGTGGACCGAGTCGCTGACACAACTGAGCCTGACCCACGCGCCGGACGAAGACTATGAAGTCGTCGCTGCACAGTTTTCGCCGAAGGAACTGGTTGACCTGACGGTGGCGATCAACACCATCAACGGCTGGAATCGCTTGGCTGTGGGCTTCCGCAAACTGCCGCAGGCCTAAGCTGCCCACAATCCCCTGAAGGAGCTGCGGAAGGCTGCGATAATTTGATCTTGTCTTTTAAAGGCAAAGTCAAAAGCTCGCAGCCTGCGGCAGCTCCCGCAGGCGGGGCATCAATGCCCGTGCGCTCGGCGCTCTTGCGCATCAAGGGCGCCATTGCTGTGGCGATGATGAAGCAGACCGTGATCATCACCGGCCAGCATGGCGCCGGTGCCCTGGAACCGGTCAGTCATCACGGCTGCGCTTTGGCGATCGCTTGGGTACGGCAGGCGCGTTGCTGGGCTCGATGTATGCCTGGTTGATAGGCACGGGTCTGATGCACGCCGGCCGGTTTCAGGGTTTGGGAGAAACACTGATGGTCTGTAGCGCTTGGGCGTTGGCGCTGACCATTCAGACCACGGAACTCTGATTGCTTCAGGATATTTTCAGTGTTGTCAATTTGATTATCAGGTGTTGACATATTCTGAAACAAGTGTGAGATTAGTCGCCGTGAGTAAGGATGTACTCATCGCTATAGATCAGACTATGAACGGCTCAAGGGATTGGCATGTTTCATCTCATCGCATTACTTATCTGTTCGCCTCCGCATGCCTTTACCGTCAAGGCAGTCAATCGTTGCTCTGTTTTTCTTCTGCGCTGTAGCAATAGTTATTCTTCAACCCTCGGCGCGGGAAAATTTCTTACCGACCGGTAATTCCGGAAAATAACCAGATCCTGGAACTCGTTCGTTTCTTTTTAGAAGCGCGCGATACGTTTTGGTAACCGGAATAAAAGAAGCGACCAACAAGTTATCGTGGGCCGCCTGCATGTCGGATGAAGTCTTTCGTCTGGTTTTTGACAAGCCTTGATTACGCTGGAACAAGGTCGTTCATATCCACCGGTACAAATAGGCAGCATCAAAAATATGAGTAAGAAAATCACTGTGTTGCTGAGTTTGGTATTGGCTGCGCAAACATCCGTGTCAGTCGCGGATAACGCTAACGGGAAAAAACTGTATCTGCAGCGATGCGCAGTTTGCCACGGAGCAGACATCAGAGGGACAGGTCCCTTGGCGAACAAAAGCAATCCGGCAACTCCTGATCTTACTCTGCCAGGTTTCAGAAAAAGACTTGATGAATATCCGGGGGTTATCGTTTCGTCGGTGATACTTCGGCCCAGCGGGAATTTGATCCCGAAAACATTGCGAGAAAACGGCGTAAAGATACCGCCACATGCGTGGAGTATTAACGACCTTCGTGATTTGCATCAGTACATGAGCAGTGTGATTTTCAGGAAGAACTGATTTCGACATGGATGGCGAAGGCAGCGTCCCGGCCATTTGAATTGTGTTTGCTTTAAGCCTTATTACTCAGAGGGACAACCCCATGCGGACAAAGGTTGCAATCGTTGGAGCAGGGCCGGCTGGATTAATGTTGGGGCAACTGCTTTCGCAGATGAATATCAGCAATATCATTGTTGAAAGCCGATCCAGGGAATACGTCGAGGGACGCAGTCGTGCGGGCCAGATTACACCCGCGACTGTCCGCATCCTGACACAAAGTGGTCTGGGTGAAAGAGTTCATGCTGAAGGGATGAAACATTCCACCCTGCAGTTCCATTACGACGGATCTACCCGTGAACTGGATTTCGAGGCACTCACCGGGCAAACCGTAATGATTTACGGGCAACAGGAAATCATCAAGGATCTCGTCGCAGCGCGGTCGAATTGGTGGCTACTGCGCAAGTGCTGGATGACGACGGCATGCCGGGTGAGATCATGGCGCTTCGGCACCGAAACCTGCCGATCTATGGCGTGCAGTTTCACCCGGAGTCATTGATGACGCCGCAAGGTCTGGCGATGTTGGCAAACTACCTGCAGCTGGTTGAGCGAACCCGGCTGACCAGGAACGCGCCCTGAGCGCTCTGTTCGAGGAATCGATTGCCTCGCCTTAATAGGAAGCATTACTATTCGCGCCTCTTTCCTCAGCGCGTCGCCAACCCTCATGCGTCCCCGCAGACCCGGCTTTTTCGAGCATTACGAAGAGTTGATCGGCACCTGGACTCGGCGCCTGCGCAATCGCGCGCAGGCCGAGGATCTGGCGCACGACACCTTTGTGCGGGTGCTCGAGGCAGATTCGGCGGCGGTGCAGCAGCCGCGTGCGTATTTGCATCAGACCGCACGCAATATCGCCGTTGACGGTTATCGGCGGGAGGACCGGCGGGGCGCCCTGAAGTCGGAGGCGGTCGAGGACACTGCGTCGTCGGCGGGCGATCCGGAGCATTACATGCACGCGATCCAGTTGGCCGATTCCATCGAACGCGCGCTCACCGAGCTGCCGCTCAACTGCCGCAAGATCTTTGTCTGGCAGAAGATCGAAGGCCTGACGCAGGCAGAAATCGCCGAACGCCTGGGGCTGTCCAAGAACATGGTCGAAAAGTATATGATCCGCACCCTGCGGCATCTGCGTGAGCGGCTGGATGGCTTGCAATCATGAGCGTTCGCACCTTTTCATTCTCAGCCGGACAGGACATTCCATGATGGAAACGGGTGATTGCGCCTGTGGGCAAACGGCGGTGCGGGAAGAGGCGGCGGCCTGGTTCGTGCGTCTGCAGGAGCCGAATGTCAGCGTCGAGCAACAGCAGCGCTTCGAGGCCTGGCTGAACGAGCATCCGCAACACCGCGAAGAATTCCAGTTGCTGCAGGGTTTGTGGACGGCGGCTGATCTGCTGCCGACGTCGCGTCTTCAGGCGCTTGCGCAAACTCCCCGCCGCGAACGCCGGCCGTTGCTGCGTTATGCCGTGGCCGCGAGCGTTCTGGCCGTGGCGCTGGGGCTTGGCCTGTTCAGTGGTTTGAATCATCCGGGCGCTTACCGCGCTGAATTCGCCACGGCGCCGGGCGAGCGCAAGCATGTGGCGTTGCCGGACGGTTCTGTAATCGATCTGAACAGTCGCAGCCGCTTGCAGGTGCGTTATGAGAAGGATCGACGGCTGATCGAATTGAGCGCGGGCGAGGCGATGTTCAGTGTTGAACACGACGCCTCGCGTCCGTTTATTGTCGAAGCCGGCAGCGGCAGGGTCACGGTCACCGGTACGCGTTTCGATGTGCGCCGCGATGCCACGCAGACCCGCGTGGCGGTGGAGCAGGGCACGGTGAAGGTGCAGGGAAGTGCTGCCCCGGACAACCAATTCATCAACCTCACCGCAGGCCTCGGCACGGCGGTCGATGCCCAGGGCAAGGTCCTGCCGGCCTACGCGGTCAACCCGGCGGAACTGACCGCATGGCGCAACGGCAAACTGGTGTTCAACAACGCCAGCCTCGGCGAAGTAGCGGCGGAAGTATCGCGCTATCGCGACAAACCGCTGACCGTATCCCAGCCGAACGTGGCCAGCCTGCGCCTGACCAGCGTGTTCAAATCCGATGACACCGACGCCTTGCTCAAAGCCTTGCCGAGCATCCTGCCGGTGACGGTGCGCACCCTTGCCGATGGCAGTCAGGAAATAATTTCCAGATAGCATTCAGGTTTTTTTTCAGTTCATCGTCTTCCTGTTCAACTGCAACTGGTTTGCATTAACAGCCGCACACTCTTGCGATCCACAGGACTGCGTACGACGTGAACATCACCACAACCCACAATAAAAAATCCCCTTGGTTGCCATTGGCTCTCGCGCTGGCGGTCAGTGCCGCGATGCCATTGGCGTTTGCCGATGAAGCCATTCATATTCGCGCGCAACCGCTGGGCCAGGCATTGAGCGAGCTGGGCCAGCAAACCTCGCTGCAGGTGTTTTTCAGCCCCGAACTGGTGGCCGGCAAACAGGCGCCAGCGGTCGACGGCGACCTTTCGCCAGAGCAGGCTTTGCGGCAGCTGTTGCAGGGCAGCGGTCTCGATTATCAGATCAATGAAGGCTCGGTCACGCTCGCCCCAACAGCCACCTCCGCAGCCAGCAACGGCCCGCTGGAGCTCGGCGTGACCGACATCAAAGTGGTCGGCGACTGGCTCGGTGACGCGGACGCTGCGGTGGTGCAAAACCACCCCGGCGCACGCACGGTGATTCGCCGCGAAGCGATGGTCGAGCAGGGCGCGATGAACGTCAGCGACGTGCTCAAACGCGTGCCCGGCGTGCAGGTGCAGGACTCCAACGGCACCGGCGGCAGTGATATTTCCCTCAACGTCGGTGTACGCGGTCTGACTTCGCGCCTGTCGCCACGCTCGACCGTGCTGATCGACGGCGTACCTGCCGCGTTTGCTCCGTACGGCCAGCCGCAACTGTCGATGGCGCCGATTTCCTCGGGCAACCTCGACAGCATCGACGTCGTGCGTGGCGCCGGTTCAGTACGTTACGGACCACAGAACGTCGGCGGCGTGATCAACTTCGTGACCCGCGCGATCCCGGAGAAAACCACCGGCGAAATCGGCACAACGCTGGAGACCACTCAGTACGGCGGCTGGAAACACATCGACACCGCATTTCTTGGCGGCACCGCCGACAACGGCATGGGCGTCGCGCTGCTGTATTCCGGCGTCAACGGTCACGGCTATCGCGAGCGCAACAACGGCAACGACATCGACGACGTGCTGCTCAAGACGCACTGGGCGCCGACCGATCAGGACGATTTCAGTCTCAATTTCCACTATTACGACGCCAGCGCCGACATGCCCGGCGGTCTGACCCAGCGTCAGTACGACGACAAACCGTACGAATCGGTGCGTGACTACGACCAGTTCACAGGCCGGCGCAAGGACGTGTCGTTCAAGTGGATCCGCCAGATCGACGAGCGCACTCAGGCGGAAATCCTCACCTACTACACCGACAGCTTTCGCGGCAGTACCATCGCTGCGCGCGATCAGCGCACCCTCAGCTCTTACCCGCGTTCCTACTACACCCTCGGCATCGAGCCGCGCGTGTCGCGGGTGTTCGATGTCGGCCCGACCACCCAGGAAGTCAGCGTCGGTTATCGCTATCTGAAAGAGGCCATGCACGAAGTGTCGAGTCGTCTGGCGCTGGTCAACAACCAGCCAGTAGTCACGCCGACCTCCGACGGCCATGTATTCCAGGATCGCACCGGTGGCACCGAGGCCAATTCGGTGTATGTCGACAACAAGATCGACGTTGGTAACTGGACCATCACCCCGGGCATTCGCTTCGAACACATCAGCACCGATTGGCATGATCGCGCTGTCCTCGACACCGCTGGCCGGCCGGTCCCGGAAAAAAACCGCAGCATCGAAAGCAATGAGCCGCTGCCGGCGCTGAGCGTGATGTATCACCTGTCCGATGCCTGGAAGCTGTTCGCCAATTACGAAACCTCGTTCGGCAGCCTGCAATATTTCCAGCTCGGCCAGGGCGGTTCGGGTGACAGCACCGCCAACGGTCTGGAGCCGGAAAAGGCCAAGACCTACGAGATCGGCACGCGCTACAACGATGATGTGTGGGGCGGCGAGGTGACGCTGTTCTACATCGATTTCGATGACGAACTGCAATACATCAGCAACGACGTCGGATGGACCAACCTCGGTGCGACCAAGCACCAGGGCATCGAAGCCTCGGCGCACTACGACATGGCCGCCCTCGATCCGCGCCTCGATGGTTTGACCGCCAACGCCGGTTTCACCTACACCCGCGCCACCTATGAAGGCGAGATCCCCGGCTTCAAGGGCCGCGATCTGCCGTTCTATTCGCGGCAGGTGGCCACGGTCGGATTGCGTTACGAGATCAACCGCTGGACGTACAACATCGATGGCTTCGCCAAATCGAAACAGCGTTCGCCGGGCACCGGTGTGAATGCGGATGGCAGCTTCAACGGCAACTACATCACCGAAGGCACAGCGGATGGGCAGTACGGCGACATCCCGGGTTACGTGACCTGGAACGTGCGCGGCGGCTACGACTTTGGTCCGCAGGTGTCGAACCTCAAGCTCGGTGCCGGGGTAAAGAACGTCTTCGACAAGCAGTACTTCACCCGCTCCAGCGACAACAACTCGGGGATGTATGTCGGCGCACCGCGCACGTTCTTCGTGCAGGCCAGCGTCGGTTTCTAAGGCGCTGTTGTGGCTGAACCGGTTTCACACGGCTCAGCCACAACAGGCCTGAAGCTATTGAGGAATCAGAAAGTCGATGGTCGGTCCGGGATTCCCAGCCAGGTCTGCGCCTTTGAGGCAGACGTTCTGCCGGCCATTGGCAACGGAAACATGGAACACGCCCGTGGAGGGCGATACGCGCTGGAATCCCTGCCCGTCATTGCAGTTGACGCTCCCGGGCTGCCCGGACTTGTATTGAAATTGAAAGGGATCCAGATCCGGTGAGACCGGAAAAACCCTGACATCGTAGTCATCGTCACCCCCCCATTCGATTTTATAGGCCGGCGCCAACGGCGCTGGTGCTTCCAGCAACCACCGCCAATAAATGCTGGGGGTTTTTCCATCCGATTGTTTTGGCACGTCCGTAGGCCGCTGTTGGCCGATCAGGCAGAGAAAATATAGCCCCGCACCTTCTTTGAGTTCATGGCTCAACTGATTCTCGGAACCAGGGCGAGCGGTTTGTACCTGGCTATACCCAGCAAGCGACTGGCATTCGTCCAGCGTGCGCGTATAGCGATAGCGGTAGTAGGGAGCGCTCAATGCGAAGGTTTGCAGCCAATGCCATGGCACGACTTGTCCGTGCTCGTCACGCTCGACTCTGATGTAATCGCTGTTTTGCGATGATGTAGGAAAAGACCATGCCGCTCCCAGCGGGCAGTCACCCGGACGCGGGTCGAAACGTCCTTTGGTGAAGCAAGCACCCAGACCTTCGGTTGTGGAGGCGTAGTTGGTGGCAGTTCGCTTGTTGACCTGCCCGGCAATGACTTCGCAGGGGGCGCCCTTGTCACATCGATTACGGTCACTTCCGCGCGTGGTAGTGCCCAACACACCCACGACTTCATTGGTATAGCGCGCAAGCAATGGTGAGCCGGATAATCCACTGACAACATCGAGGCAACGGTTGCTCGATTGTCCTACCCATCGCCAAGGGCCTTCGATGACCGCTGCCGAATGTTCCTGTTTGCATGCCATTCGCTGAATGAAGCCGTTCACGGGCGCGCCGGTGATCAAAATGTTTTCTTCAGCGGGCAAGGGGGCATGCGCCAGTTTCAGAGGCTCGATACCGTCGCTGATCAACTGTTCCAGAGAGGTGGCAAGTTCAACGATAGAGATGTCTTGGCCACGTAGCGTGCTCCAGCCAATCCGGCCTACCGCATATGAGCGACTGTGCGGTTGCGTGTCGAAAAAATAATTGAACGTCACCCGACCCTTTGCAGGCTGATTGACGATGACCTCGTTATTGCCTATCTCCGGATGTGTGCAGTGTCCGGAGGTCAGTACATAAGCCGGATTCGATACAGTACCGGGTTCTCGTGTGTCAATGAGTGTACCGGAGCAGGTCATGCCGCCTTCAACTTCGACACGGCCAATGGCTTGCCAATGCGCATAACGTCCGTTGGCATTGGCCAGCCACTCAGCGGGAGCAAAGTTGGCTGCGCCTTCGCCCCAGTCGTATCGATTGACGGAGGCGCATCCCTGGAGAAGAGCGATAAGTGCAACAGCCGATCCAATTCGAATGTTCATGACAGATTTCCATTTCCGCGGGGCTGGAAATCACCATGATTCAAAGGGTCGAAGCCTGTCTAGTGTCAAACCTGACAGGTGTCGCGCTAATCTTCATACTTTCAATGTCTTACCGCCGATGGCCACCGCGACCAACAGCACCGCCATCAGGCCAAAGGCAAAACTCAAGCTGCTGGCATGGGCGACAAAACCGATCACCGCCGGCCCGGCGAGAATCCCGGCATAACCGAGGGTGGTAATCGCCGGCACCGCGATGCTTTCCGGCATCACCGTCTGCTTGCCCACCGCCGTGTACAGCACCGGCACGATGTTGGAACAGCCGGCGCCGACCAGCGCATAACCGAGCAGCGCCGCTTGCCAGCTCGGCGCGAAGGTGGCGAGAAACAATCCCGCCGCTGCCAACAGCCCGCCGAACAGAATGATCCGCGTCGCACCGAGCTTGCGCACGATGCGATCACCGAGCAGACGGCCGACGGTCATGGTCAGGGCAAACGCTGCGTAACCCATTCCCGCGTAAGCCGTGTCGATCCCGCGTTCCTGAGCGAGGAACACTGCGCTCCAGTCCAGCGCCGCGCCTTCGGTGAGGAACACGATGAAGCACATGCCGCCGATAAACAGCACGATGCCATGGGGAATGGCGAACGCCGGGCCGGAGCTTTCGCTGCCGTAGGGCAACATGTGCGGCACGCACTTGAGCAAGGCGCCGATCAGCAAAACCACTACCACCAGCATCGCCGCCAGCGGTGTCAGGCCGAGGCCGAGCAGGGCGCTGACGCCCGCCGCACCGACAATGCCGCCGAGGCTGAACAAACCGTGGAAACCCGACATCATGTGCTTGCCGCTGGCGCGCTCGACGATCACTGCTTGCAGGTTCACCGTCGAATCCACCGTGCCGAGGCCGGCGCCGAACATGAACAACGTGGCGATCAGCGCCGGGATCGACGACACCGTCGCCAGCAACGGCAGCGCCGCGCAGATCAGCAAGGTGCCGCCGGTGGCTACGCGTCGGCAACCAAAACGCGTGGCGAGAATCCCCGCCAGCGGCATCGCCAGAATCGAGCCGACGCCCAGGCACAGCAGCAATGACCCCAGCGTGCCCTCATCCAGCCCGGCCCGCGCCTTGGCGTACGGCACCAGCGGCGCCCACGCGGCGATGCCGAGGCCGGCAATGAAAAAGGCAACGCGCGTGGACATCTGTTGCAGACGTCCGGGGACGAAGGTGTCTTGGGGGTTGAGGCTGGTCATATCGATCCTTGGCAAAAAAACAACTGCATCCCGAGTGACATTCTGACGGCGTTGAGGTTCGATCACGAGAGTCGGGTTGGTGCGGTGTACATCGTTACACAGCACAACCTGTGGGAGCGAGCTTGCTCGCGAATGCGATAGGTCAGATATCGACCTGTCTGCTGAC
>NZ_JASCPT010000015.1:0-72701 GCF_029959775.1 Pseudomonas sp. PS01270
ACCCAAAAACCAAACTGTGGGAGCGAGCCTGCTCGCGAACGCGGTGTATCAGTCAATATTCATGTCGACTGATACACCCTCTTCGCGAGCAGGCTCGCTCCCACATTTGATTTGTATAGCGGCTTAATTGGACGTCTTGGCCATCTGCCGATCCGACGCCCGCCAGATCAGGCGTGTGGTGTCGTAACCCTGCTGACGCGCCTTGCTCAGCAATTCTTCGCGCACTACACCGTTGACGGTCGGTGTGCGTGACAGCAGCCACAAGTACTTGCGACTCGGATCGCCGACGATGGCGGTCTTGTAGTCGTCGCTGACGTACAACACCCAGTACTCGCCCTTTGCCACACCCGGCACCAGGCGCGAGAACCAGTTATCGAATTCGACCCAGAGCTTGTCGGTCTTGCCCGGCACTTGTGGATAAGCCGTGCCCTTGGCTTCTTCCCACTGCCACTCCGGGGTCAGGCAACGATTGAGCACGCCGACATTACCGTCAGGCTTGAGGGTGTAATGGGCTTCGGATTGCGCGCAGTGGCGCTGAAAGTACATCGGCAAGCGTGCCAGTTCATACCAGGTGCCCTGATAACGCTTGAGATTGACGCTGTTGACGGTCTTGGGCGCCAACGGGTCGACGCCGGAAGTGGCGCAGCCAGCCAGTACCAGGCCAGCAAAAAGGATCAGCAATAACCGCTTCATTTTTTTCTCCGTGGGCGCGAAGCCCCGGTTTACTTCAGGCCTTGGCCGGAAAACATCAGCACTTTGTCACCGGCGTATTGCACGCTGATAAAGCTGTTCTTGTCGCCCCAGGTGCAGCTGGACATACCGAGCGCGCCCGAGCAATCAGTGGGCTTGCCGAGAAGGGTTTCCACTTCGGACTTGGCCATGCCGGCCGAGAGCTTGGAGTAGTTTTCCTGATTGACCTTGCTGCATGCGGCCAATAGCACGCAAAACGACAGCAGGGCGATAGATCGCAGCGACATGGTGAAACTCCTGGAACGAGGGGGGATGGCATGGTGCCAACCAGAAGCTTAGAAGAGAAAAGTGTCATCTGGTTCCGTGACCGAACGCCTATTTATCAGCCCGCCCGTCCGGCTTTTGCCGGTAAATCAAAAACTTTGTGAAGCCGTCGAGCATTTCGTCGAATTTCCCTGCAAGCGCCTAATCTTTGGCGCGGCGCGGTCGAAATAAGAGCAGCGCAACGCTGCCGATTATGGCAAATTGCCGCCCTTTCCTGACCAGCCCCTTCGCGGTAGTTCATTCGATGACCAGAAACATGAAATTCAGCCACAAGATTCTGCTGGCTGCTGCCCTTGTGGTGGCCGTTGCGTTCGCCTGTTTCATCTTCTTCAACGACTATCGCCAGCGTCAGGCCTTGAGCAGCAGCACCGAAGCGACCATGCAGGAGCTGGGAAGCCTGACCACCAGCAACATTCAGACGTGGCTGGAAAGCCGCATTCAGCTGCTGCAATCGCTGTCGCAGCAAGTCGCCGTCGATGGCAATGCGCCCGCCAGCCTCAAGCGCATCATTGACCTGCCCGCCTACACCGGCAATTTCCAGCTCAGCTATTTCGGTGGCGCTGACGGCGTGATGTTCTCGGTGCCGGCCGGCAACCGTGCGCCGGACTACGATCCACGCGCGCGCGGCTGGTACAAAGCGGCCAACAGCGCACAACAAACCATCGTCACCGAACCGTACATCGCCGCTTCGTCGGGCAAACTGGTGATCACCGTTGCCACCCCGGTGCAGCGTCAGGGCCAAATGCTCGGCGTCGCCGGTGCCGACATCGATCTGACCAGCGTCAGCGCGATCATCAACTCGCTGAACTTCGGCGGCCACGGTCATGCGTTCATTGTCAGCGCCGAAGGCAAGATCCTGATTCACCCGGACAGCAAGCTGGTGCTCAAGACCCTCGCCGAGGCCTATCCGAACGGCGCGCCTCAAGTCAGTCCGGGCTTGAAAGAAGTCGAGTTCGACGGCAAAACCCAGTTGATTTCCTTCACTCGCGTCAACGGCGTGCCTTCGGCTGACTGGTACGTGGCACTGGTGCTCGACAAAGACACCGCGTTCTCGATGCTCAGCGAATTCCGCACCTCGGCACTGATCGCCATGGTCATCGCCGTGCTGATCATCATCGGCCTGCTCGGCATGCTGATTCGCGTGCTGATGCAGCCACTGCTGACCATGGGCCGTGCGATGCATGACATCGCTGAAGGCGAAGGCGATCTGACCAAACGTCTGGTGATTCACGGCAATGATGAATTCGGCGCGCTGGGCACTTCGTTCAACCGCTTCGTCGAACGCATTCATACGTCGATCCGCGAAGTGTCCTCGGCTACCGGCCAGGTCAACGAAGTCGCCCTGCGGGTGGTCGCTGCCTCGAACTCGTCGATGTACAACTCCGACCAGCAGGCCAGCCGCACCAACAGTGTCGCCGCCGCGATCAATCAGCTCGGCGCCGCCGCTCAGGAAATCGCCCAGAACGCCGCCCTCGCCTCGCAGCATTCCAGCGATGCGCGCAGCCTCGCGGTCGACGGCCAGCAGGTGGTGGATAAAACCATCCACGCCATGCAACAGCTGTCGGCAAAGATCAGCGACTCCTGCGGCAACATCGAAACGCTGAACAGCAACACGGTGAACATCGGTCAGATTCTCGAAGTGATCACCAGCATCTCCCAGCAGACCAACCTGCTCGCACTCAACGCCGCAATCGAAGCCGCGCGCGCCGGTGAAGCCGGACGCGGTTTCGCCGTGGTCGCCGACGAGGTGCGCAACCTCGCGCACCGCACCCAGGATTCGGCGCAGCAAGTGCAGAAGATGATCGAAGAGCTGCAGGTCGGCGCACGTCAGGCAGTAACCATCATGACCGAGAGCCAGCGCGAGAGCGAAAGCAGCGTCGGCATCGCCAACCAGGCCGGCGAGCGCCTGGGCAGCGTGACCCAGCGCATCGGCGAAATCGACGGCATGAACCAGTCGGTGGCCACCGCGACTGAAGAGCAGACTGCTGTGGTCGAGTCGATCAATGTCGATATCAACGAGATCAACACGCTGAATCAGGAAGGGGTGGAGAACTTGCAGGCGACGTTGCGCGCGTGTTCGGATCTTGAGCAGCAGGCGGCACGGTTGAAGCATCTGGTCGGCAGCTTCAGGATCTAAGCTGCAGCCTCAGGCCTCTTCGCGAGCAGGCTCGCTCCCACAGTGGAATGCATTTCAATTGTGGGAGCGAGCCTGCTCGCGAAAGCGGCATAAGCCGCACTGAAGATTCAGAATCTTGAGCCGGGCCTGGACAGAAACTCCAATTCCTCAGCCGTAGACTCCCGCCCCAACACCGCATTGCGATGCGGAAACCTTCCAAACCGGGCAATCACCTTCTGATGCCGCTCGGCATAGTCCAGGTTATCGGCAAACACCGCCCGCTCCGACTCTGGCTGTTCAGCCGCCAGCTCGATAAATCTGGAAACAGCCTCATTCTGCACTGCGAGGTTTTCGCAGTGTTCGAATACCAGATAAATGAATACCCGCTGAATCGGTTTCAACTGCCGATCAAAATCCGCCGCAACGCCTTGCGCGACAAGCTTCTGCGCAAGCAGATCACCGGAAAATGCTTTGGGGGTGTCGCGATAGATCATGCGTGGCAGTTGATCAAGCAACAGCACCACCGCCAGCCAACCTTCGGGACATTGCGTCCACTCGGTCAATTCGCCGGCCAGGGCCTGATCGACAAAGACCCCGAAACGCGTCTGCGCTTCGAGGTCCTGGCTGTTTCGCTTGCCGAACCACAACTTGCCCTTTTCAGCCGCTACTTCGCTGGCTGATTCGGCGTGTCCGAACCACCAGTCGAGCAACGGCTGCCAGGGCGCGTGCATGGTTTATTCCTTGTGGTAGGCCGTAGCGCGGGCGACTTCTTCTTTCGAACCGAGGAACACTGCAACGCGCTGGTGCAGGCCTTCCGGCTGAATGTCGAGAATGCGCTGGTGACCGTCGGTGGACGCGCCGCCGGCTTGTTCGACGAGGAACGACATCGGGTTGGCTTCATACATCAGGCGCAGCTTGCCCGGTTTCGACGGCTCGCGGCTGTCGCGCGGGTACATGAACAGACCGCCACGGGTCAGGATGCGGTGGACGTCGGCAACCATCGCCGCGACCCAACGCATGTTGTAGTTCTTCTTCAACGGGCCTTCTTCACCGGCCAGCAGCTCGCCGACATAGCGCTGTACCGGGGCTTCCCAGTGGCGCTGGTTGGACATGTTGATGGCGAATTCCTGGGTGGTTTCCGGGATGGTGATGTCTTCGTGAGTCAGGACGAAGCTGCCCATTTCGCGATCGAGGGTGAAGCCTTTGACGCCGTCGCCCAAGGTCAGCACCAGCATGGTCTGCGGCCCGTAGATGGCGTAGCCGGCGGCCACTTGCTGGGTGCCTGGCTGCAGGAACGCTTTTTCGTTCAGCGGCTCGTTCTGGCTCAGGTACTCGTTCGGGCAACGCAGTACCGAGAAGATCGTGCCGACCGGGGCATTGATGTCGATGTTCGACGAGCCGTCCAGTGGATCGAACACCAGCAGGTACGCGCCTTTCGGGTATTTGCCCGGGATCTGGTAGGCGTTGTCCATTTCTTCGGACGCCATGCCGGCCAGGTGACCGCCCCATTCGTTGGCTTCGAGCAGGATCTCGTTAGAGATCACGTCGAGCTTCTTCTGCACTTCGCCTTGCACGTTCTCGGTGCCCATGCTGCCCAGAACACCACCCAGGGCGCCTTTGGACACGGCGTGGCTGATCTCCTTGCAGGCACGCGCTACCACTTCGATCAAAAAGCGCAGATCGGCAGGAGTGTTGTTGCTGCGGGTCTGCTCAATCAAATAGCGACTCAAGGTAACGCGGGACATGGACGGCTCCGGTGGAATGGGGGGCGGAAAACCCGCGCAGTTTACAGGGAGTCTGAAAACCTAGCGAGCGAAGACGCCGGCTAACGTGCGCCTGGGTGTATTTGCCTGCATGAGACGTGATTGTCGGTGGAGAGTTCAGGTGTCGGGTTGAGCGTAGTTGGAAATGGGGCGGGTGGTGGTTGAGTGATAGCGGCAGTCTGATGAATTTTTGTTGTTTGACCGGCCGCCATCGCTGGCGAGCCAGCTCCTACAGGATGTGTGGTGTACACAAAATATGTGAACGACCGAGATCACTGTGGGAGCTGGCTTGCCAGCGAATGGCGCGCAGCGCCGCCATGCTCAGGTATTGGCAGGCGGCTTGCGCAACAGGCTGAACGCCATCGCCCCGAGAAACACCACACTGAGCAGCAACACCGCCCACAAGCCGAACTTCTTCCAGTTAGTCCCGGCCACCGCAGCCGTCGTCGCCGTTGAGGTTTGCGTGGCCACTGCTTCGTCCTGCACCGTCGCCTTGCCCAGGCTCGCCAGCTTTTCTGGCTTGAAGTCCGGAATCAACGTTGCCAGCGGCAGGTTCGCCGTTTTCACCGTGGCATTGCCCAAGGCCAGGCTGTACGGCCCTTCGCCCCGGGCGAGGAAGATCACCTGCGTGGCGCGCACCGCATATTTCAGGTCCGGCGCCTGCTCACCCAACCCGCCGCCGCGCTCATCCACGGTCAGCTTGAGTTGCTGCACGGTCTGCCCGGACAGCGGGATTTCGTTCTGCACCACGTCCTGATTGTTCTGGCTCAGGCGATACAGCAAACCGCTGCTCAGCGTCTGCCACGGCAAGTTGCTCTCGCGCCGGCCGGCCAACGTGACTGGCGCCAGACTGTTCGGCTGTTTCAGCTCAACCTGCACCCGCTCGACATTCAGCCCCATCGGCAGCTGCCAGATGTATTCCCCGGATTTGCTGCTGTTGCCGGCCACGCTGGGCGACCACACCAAAGGCAGCGGCAGGTTGCGCGGGTCGCTGCTTTTCAATTGCGCCGACGTCAGGACGGGCGCCGAGCCCGGCGACTCCCACAGCAGGCGCACATAGCGCGCGGTCTGCCCCGGCAGGGTCACTTCGTGCTGTTCGATGCGCTCATCGGAAAAGGTCAGCCGCGCCACCTGGCCCTCGCCCCAGGATTGCCAGTGCTGCAGATCGTCGCTGGCCTCGATGCTGAAACGCTGAAAACCGTCGCGCTCGCTGGTCCAGTCGAGGATCAACTGCTGCAGCGGCGCCTTGATCGCGCTGGCATCGAGCAACCAGCCGCGCAGCACTTCTTCGCCCGCCTCCAGTTGCGAGGACGGTTGCACTTCGACCAGGGTGCCGTTGGTGGTCGACTGGACGCGCACATTCGGCGCACGCTCGCTGGCGTCGGCGGCGTTGTACAGCGGGAACCATTTGACCTCGTGCAGCTTGCCGTCGTCGCGGGTCTGCGCCGATTCGCGAGCCAAGGCGTAGGCCTGCGCTTCGCCGGCGGCGTTGAACACACGCAGGTCGCTGAGATCGGTCTGGCGCGCCTGCAATTGCGCGCTCAGCGGCAGGTCGAGGCGATACCACGGGCCATTGCCGCTCACCGTCAACGGCACTTGCGTGGCGAAGTCCGCCGGTTTTTCCTGAGCGCCAGCGACTATCACCACGCCCAGCGCCAACCACCCCAGATTCAGCATGCGACTCAAGATGCAACTCCTTCGGTATCCGGCGCGGGTTTGTCCGCCGCCGGTTCGGCCTCGACGCGTTTGGGTGGCAGCGGCGCGAAGTAGCCGACCACCAGCAGCAATACGCCGACACCGATAAACGAGACGATCCGGGCGAGACCGCCACGGTTGCTCAGTTCGACAAAAATCAGTTTGGCCACCACCAGCGCAATCAGCGCCGCGCCGATCAGCCACACTTCGCGGCGATGGCGCAGATGGCCGCCGATCATCAGCCCCAGCGCCATCAACGTCCAGACGATCGACAGGCCGGCCTGCACCAGCATCGACGCGAGCAGCTGATCAAGCTCGAACGGGATGCCGGCCCAGTGATGCGCCGCGCGGGTGACCAGCGCGGTGCAGAAGGCGAACAGCGAAACCCCGGCGATCAGTTGCGTGGCGTGGTCGGCATGATCCTGACGGATCGACAACTGCGCAACGGCGCTGCGCGACCAGATATAAACGCCGAACAGCGCAAACAGCAGCCCCAGCTCCAATGGGTTGAGCAGCGGCACGTAAGGCAACGGTTCGGCATTGCCATCGCTGACGCCATTGGCCAGCCAGAACCACGCCAGCATCAGCACCGCCAGCGGTGCCGCCGCATACAAGCGGTACTCGCGGGCAAACGCGGCCACCGGCCACGGCCACGTTCGGGGTGCAGCCATCAGCAACAGATAGAGGCTCGGCAGAATCGCCCAACCCAACCAGCGCCAGGCATTGTATTGCTCGGACAACAGCAGCAGGCCGTAACGCAACTCCAGCGCCAGCACGCCAATCAGCAGCCAGCAACCGAGCACATGGGCCACGCTCAATGCGCGCGCCGGCAACATCGACGCCAAGCGGCGCAGGCTGAAGAAGTGCACCGCGAACAGCGCCGGCCACGCCAGCCAGCCGAAGTCGGCGGCCGGGTGGTAGCGCGAATGCCAAGCGCCGAGCAAAACCAGCGCCGCCGCCGGAATCAGTAAGGTGCAGAGCAACCCCAGCGCCGGCCATTTCAAGCGCAGTGACAACAGCGTCCACAGCGCCACACTGATCGCAGCGACCAGCAGCAACAATGTGCCTTGCAGGTTCGGCGAGGCGAAACGCAGGATTTCGCTGACCCACGCCAGCGTCCACCAACCGGCGCCCCAGACCAGCAGCACTTGCGACAAGCGCTGCAAACTCAAGGCATCAAAAGCCGTGGCATGGTTGCCCAATTGCAAGCGCCACGCACCGATCAGCGCGGCCAGCCCCAGCACCAGCGGTGTCCAGAAGCCGCCATGGGCCAATGGTTGCAATCCTTCGCTAGACAACGGCCCGAGCCATTCGGGGCCGGCGAGCAGAAACGCCGCGCCGCCGACCACCTGCAACAGCAGCCCGAAAACGAAACTCAGACGCTGTTGCAGGTACAGGCTCAGCCAGATGATCAGCAAACCGCTGGCCGCCCACACTGCACTCGCGGTTTGCCACGGCAGCACGAACAGCACCGCCAGATTGATAAGCACCAAGCCGGCCAGCAGCACCACCGACAAGCCGCGCAGCAGGCGCACATCGCCGCGCACCTTCTCGTCCCGCGCCGCCAGCAGCATGCCGCCAATCAAGGCCAGACCGATCAGCGATGCACTGAGCAAACCGCTCCAGCCAGCGCTGAACACCGCCGTCGAATCTTCGCCGGCCGTTTGCAGGCGCAACAGAAATAACGCGCCGCCCAGCAACTGCACGGCGAACGCGGTAAACAGAAATGTGCGCGATTGAATTCGCAAGCCAACAAACAAGGTCGCCAACCCGGCCAAGGCCCAACTGATCGCCGTGCCCTGGATGAACAGGAACAACGGCGCCAGCAGATACAGGAACGTCAGGCCCAGACACGCCAGCACTGGCAGGCCTTGCCTTTCCCACGGCAATGTTTGCTCGGGCGTAGCCTTGCGCAGTTGGAAGAAACTGAACAGCAGCGCGGCGCCAAGCATCAGCGCGCCCAGCGGTGCGCCGTCGAGCAGGCTGCTCTCGCCGGGCTGCAACTGGCTGAGAAACGCCAGTGCCGAACCCAGTTGCAGCAGTAAGGCAAAGGCCCGGGCAAACGGTCGATGCTGACGCAAGCCAAGCCAGAAAATTCCCGCGCCTTCCACGGCCCACGCCGCAGAAGTCCAGCGCGCATCGAGCCCCAGCGGAATCGCCAGGCTGGCGAAAATCACTCCCAGCGCCAGGCAGGTTTCGCCCAGGAGCATCGCGCGCCCGCCCATCAAAACTTTGGCCAGCGCCATATAGATCATGCCCAGCGCCAACGCACTGAACGCCGCCGCGAATTCGAGGTGCTGGACCAACGCAAACTGCAAACCGAAGCCAATGATCGGCGGGCCGAACAGCAGGGTGCCGTCGACATAATCACCCTTGCGTGCAGACCATTGCAGCAGCGCCTCGCGATCAGCCTCCGCCGGAGCATCCTGCAGGTCGCGCAATTTGCGCCGGGCGAACAGCAGGCCGATGGCGAGGTACATGAGGAAAAACAAAATCAGGAACGGCTCGGTGCTCCACAGCACTTCCGGCGTGTAGGAACGCAGGCCCCAGGCGAATCCGATACCGAAGGTGCCGACGAAACCGATCAGGTTGAGCAGCCGCCAGGCCTTGAACCAGGCGATAGCAAGAATGCCCGCGTTGAGGAGAGCGAAATAGCTGAACAGTGCGACGTGATTGCCTTCGCCGGTAGAAGTCAGAATAGGCGCGGCGAAACCACCGAGTGCCGCCGCTGCGGCCAACCCCAGCGCGTCCTGGGTAATCGCCAGAATGGCCGAGAACACCGTCACCGCGACCAGCAAACCGAGTGCAGCGGACGGATCAAGCAACGGATGCAGACGCATCGCCGCAAACACCGTCAGGTACAACACCGCGATCCCGGTGCCTTGCAGCATCAATGCATAGTTGCTGTTGCGTCGGCGCAACCACCAGCCCAGCGCAAGCAGAGCCAACGCCGCTGCCGCGACGCCGGCGTAACGCAACTCGATCGGCACCACCATGCCTTCGGTGGCGTAACGCAGTAAAAACGCCAGACCGAAAAACAGCAGCACCACACCGACGCGCAGCACTGTATTGCCGCCAAACAGCCAGTTGCGCGCAGCGCTGATGCCGCGTTCGATCAGGTTCGGGCCACGGGGTTCGGCGGGTTTTTGTGGCGGTGCCGCAGGAGCCGGTTCGGCGCGCCAGACATCCGCCGGCAACGGCTGGCTGGTTTCGCGGGCGACGGTGGAGATCGGTTCGACTTCGGGGGGCAGTTCCCAGATCAGTTCAGGGGTCGGGGCAGCCTGCTCAGCCACGTCGACGGGTGCGGCGACTGGCTCGGCTTCAGGTGACGGCGCGGGCGCATGCGAGGGCGAACCCTCCAGCACAAACAGCCGCTGAGCCACGCCTTGCAAGGCTTCGCGCACCTGCTCGAGTTGACGCTGTTGCTCCGCCGCCTGCGAGCCAAGGCGCGCAATGCGCAGCGCCTGGCCGATGACCAGCCCCAGCAGCGCACCCAACAGCGCGCCACTCAACGACTCGTCGAGCAGTCCACCGAGCACCAGCCCGATCAACATGAACATCCATTGCATGGTCGATATCCCTAAGCAGCCCCGGGGCGGGGCGAGTCCGGCGATGGCTTCAGTCTAGGCACAAACCGTGTGGGAGCCAGCCTGCTCGCGAAGGCGGATTGTCAGCCAACATTTCTGTTTAAGTCGACGATCGCTTCGCGAGCAGGCTCGCTCCCACAGGGTACGGCGGTGATTGATGCCTATTAACCGGCGCTCAGTATATCGATCCGGCCCAACAAACGTTGGGCCTTGCGCAGATTTGTCGGGGAAAGTTACTCCAGCGCTTTCCAGATATCCGTGGCGTACTCGCGAATCGTCCGGTCGGAAGAGAACCAGCCCATCCGCGAGGTGTTGAGCACCGCCGAACGCCACCAGTTCTGCGAGTCGTGCCAGTGCGCATCGACACGCTTCTGCGCTTCCCAGTAGGAGTCGAAATCGGCGCAGACCAGAAAGCGGTCATAGTCGATCAACGAGTCGATCAGGCCGGTATAACGCGAGGTATCGTCCGGCGAGAACACACCGCTGCGAATCGCCTGCAGCACATCGTTCAAACGATGGGAGGCGGCGATGTCGGGTACGGCGCTGAACTCGTGGTTCTGCTTGCGCGCTTCAACCTGTTGCGCACTGAGACCGAAGATGAACATGTGCTCGGCACCGATGCGCTCGCACATTTCCACGTTGGCACCGTCGAGGGTGCCGATGGTCAGCGCGCCGTTGAGGCCGAACTTCATGTTACTGGTGCCCGACGCCTCGAAACCGGCGGTGGAAATCTGCTCGGACAAGTCCGCCGCCGGGATGATGCTTTCAGCCAGGCTGACGTTGTAGTTGGGCAGGAACACCACTTTCAGCAGGCCGCGCACAGTCGGATCATTGTTCACCACCCGAGCGATGTCATTGGTCAGCTTGATGATCAGCTTGGCCTGGTGATAACTCGCCGCCGCTTTACCGGCAAAGATCTTCACCCGTGGCACCCAGTCGACTTCCGGCTCGGCACGAATCGCCTGGTACAACGCCACGGTGTGCATCAGGTTGAGCAACTGACGCTTGTATTCGTGGATACGTTTGACCTGCACGTCGAACATCGCCGCCGGGTTGACCGCGATCCCGAGGCGCTCGTGAATCAGATAGGCCAGCGCCTTCTTGCTGTGCAAACGCTGCTCGGCGAAGGCTTTGCGGAACGCGGTTTTCTCGGCGAACGGCTCGAGTTCGAGCAGGCGCTCTTCAGGATGATCGAGCAGGTCCGGGCCGAGGGCATCGACCAGCATCGAAGTCAGTTCCGGGTTGGCCTGATACAGCCAGCGGCGGAAGGTGATGCCGTTGGTTTTGTTGTTGATCCGCTCAGGGTAGAGCTTGTGCAGTTCGGCGAATACGGTTTTGCGCATCAGCTGCGTATGCAGACCGGACACGCCGTTGACGCTGTGCGAACCGAGGAACGCGAGGTTGCCCATGCGCACCCGGCGGCCGTTGTCTTCTTCGATCAGCGACACCGCGCGCAACACGTCGAAGTCATGAATGCCCTTGGCCCGCAGCGAATCGATGTGCTGCGCGTTGATCAGGTAAATGATCTGCATGTGCCGTGGCAGCATGCGTTCCATCAGCCCGACCGGCCAGGTTTCCAGCGCTTCCGGCAGCAGCGTGTGGTTGGTGTACGACAGCGTGTCGACAGTGACTTGCCATGCTGCGTCCCACGCGACGTCGTAGACGTCGACCAGTTGGCGCATCAGCTCGGCCACTGCAATCGAGGGGTGAGTGTCGTTTAGCTGGATCGCCGCGTGATCACCGAGGGTCAGCACCGAGGTGTGCATGTTGCGGTGACGGCGCAGCAGATCCTGCAGCGAAGCGGCGACAAAGAAGTATTCCTGACGCAGGCGCAGTTCTTGCCCGGCTTCGGTGCTGTCGGCCGGATAAAGGACGCGGGAGATACTCTCGGCGCGGGCCACTTCCGCCACGGCGCCCAAGTGGTCACCGGCGTTGAAGCGTTCCAGGTGCAGGTCTTCCATGGCGCGGGCACGCCACAGGCGCAGAGTGTTGACGCTCGCTCCGCGCCAGCCGACCACCGGCGTGTCATAAGCAATGGCTCGCACGGTTTCCGCCGGCGACCAGACCTGACGAGTCTTGCCGGAGGCATCGGTGACGGTTTCGACGCTGCCGCCGAAGCCGATCGGGTACGCCACTTCCGGCCGTTCGAATTCCCAAGGGTTGCCGAAATCCAGCCAGTGTTCGGTCTGCTCCTGTTGCCAGCCATCGACGATCGCCTGACGGAACAAGCCATGCTCATAACGAATGCCATAGCCATGGCCGGCGATGCCGAGGGTCGACATGCTTTCCATGAAGCACGCCGCCAGACGACCGAGGCCGCCGTTGCCGAGAGCCGCGTCGGGCTCCAGCAGGCGGATGCGCTCCAGATCGACGCCCAGTTCGGTCAGCGCTTCACGGGCGACGTCGAGCAGGCCGAGGTTGCTCAGGCTGTCGTAGAGCAAACGGCCGATGAGAAATTCCAGCGAGAGGTAATAAACGCGCTTCTGGCCTTTGCGATAGATCTGTCGGGTGTGGTCCATCCAGTGTTCGACCATGTGATCACGCGCAGCCAGGGCGATGGCTTCGAACCAGTCATGGTCGAAGGCGTGATCGGGGTCTTTGCCCACGGCGTAGGTGAGTTTGGTCAGGACGGCGTCGCGGAATGCGGCCACCTCTGCTTCGCGAACTAGTGGTTCTTGAGTCATCAACAGGACCTCGAGCGAGCGGGAATTTTCTGAGCCTAGACGGTCTGACCGGCGGTAACGGCTCTGGTTCGGCAGTATTTGCGCGGACTGTGCGCCAGTGCGACATAACCCTGGCGGATGAGCCAATGAATGCAGGGGCCGTGCCGTCCTGTCGGGCAAAATGCGGCCGCTGCGAAAATATCCGGCGAAAGGTTGTTCAAAATTCCACCGCTGCCGGTATGATCGCGCGCCCTGATGCATACACGCCTGGTAACTCCCGATGATGAAGCCCAACCTGATCGCCGCCGCCGAGATTGATCGTCTCGATACGTGGGCCAAATATTCGGCACCGATGTGCGGCTCGTGCATGTCCAGCTGCTGCACGCTGCCGGTCGAAGTGAAGATCAAGGATCTGGTGCGCATCGGTGTGGTCGACGAGTTCGAACTGGGCGATCCGCCAAAGAACATCGCCAAGCGCCTGCAAAAGGAAGGTCTGGTCGAGCGCTTCAATCAGAAGTCGGGAATCTTCACCCTCCAGCGCATGAGCAACAACGACTGCTATTACCTGGATCGTAAAACCCGCCTGTGCACCATTTATGACAAGCGCCCGGACACCTGCCGCAACCACCCGAAGATCGGCCCGCGGCCGGGGTATTGCGCTTATAAGCCGAAAGAAGTCGAGCGGGTGCAGAATTTCCGGGCCATCGACAAATTTTGATCGCGCCTGATCGTTCCCACGCTCTGCGTGGGAATGCAGCCCGGGACGCTCCGCGTCACTCCTGAAGCCGAACGCGGAGCGTCCGTTGAGGCATTCCCACGCAGAGCGTAGGAACGATCAATACGCCCACAAAACCCTGTGGGAGCTGGATTGCCAGCGATGAGGCAGCACAAAGATCGCCTAAACCCCAGACAAACAAAAACGCCCCCGGTCTCGCGACCGGGGGCGTTTTTTATTCCAGGGCTGAATTACGCCTTGGCTTTCTTCGCAGCGCGGGTACGCTCGCTTTCGTCGAGGATCTTCTTGCGAAGACGGATCGACTTAGGCGTAACTTCGCACAGCTCGTCTTCCTGGATGTATTCCAGAGCCTGTTCCAGGGTGAAGCGAACAGGTGGGACCAGAGCGATGGTTTCGTCTTTACCCGAAGCACGCATGTTGTCGAGCTTCTTGCCTTTGGTTGGGTTGACACCCAGGTCGTTGTCGCGGCTGTTCTGACCAACGATCTGACCGTTGTAGATTTCCTGGCCGTGTTCTACGAACAGCTTGCCACGAGCCTGCAGGGTTTCCAGCGAGTAGGTCAGAGCCTTGCCGGTTTCAACCGAAACCAGAACGCCGTTCTGACGGCCGGACATGTGGCCCGACTTCACTGGAGCGTAACGGTCGAAGATCGAGGTCAGGATGCCAGCACCGTTGGTCAGGGTCAGGAACTGGTTACGGAAACCGATCAGACCGCGAGCAGGGATGTTGTATTCCAGACGAACACGGCCCTTGCCATCCGGCACCATGTTGCTCAGGTCGCCCTTACGCAGACCCATCTCTTCCATGACCTTGCCCTGGGATTCTTCAGGGATGTCGATGGTGACGTTTTCGAACGGTTCCTGCTTCACGCCGTCAACTTCACGGATGATCACTTCAGGACGGCCCAGGGCCAGCTCGAAGCCTTCGCGACGCATGGTTTCGATCAGTACCGAGAGGTGCAGCTCACCACGGCCGGAAACCTTGAACTTGTCAGCGGAGTCGCCTTCTTCAACGCGCAGTGCAACGTTGTACAGCAGCTCTTTGTCCAGACGATCCTTGATGTTACGGGAGGTCACGAACTTGCCTTCTTTACCGCAGAATGGCGAGTCGTTTACCTGGAAGGTCATGGAAACGGTTGGCTCGTCAACGGTCAGCGGCTTCATCGCCTCGACGGTGTTGATGTCGCACAGAGTGTCGGAGATGAACAGCTCGTCGAAGCCGCTGATGCAGACGATGTCGCCGGCTGCTGCTTCGTCAACGTCGATGCGGTGCAGACCGTGGTGACCCATCAGCTTCAGGATACGACCGTTGCGACGCTTGCCGTCGGCGCTGATAGCGACAACCGGGGTGTTCGGCTTGACGCGACCACGAGCGATACGGCCAACACCGATAACACCCAGGAAGCTGTTGTAGTCCAGCGCGGAGATCTGCATCTGGAACGGACCGTCACGGTCAACGGCCGGAGGCGGAACGTGGTCGACTACCGCCTGGTACAGCGGAGTCATGTCTTCCGCCATGGCGGTGTGGTCCAGACCGGCAATACCGTTCAGGGCCGAAGCGTAAACAACCTGGAAGTCCAGTTGTTCTTCGGTCGCACCGAGGTTGTCGAACAGGTCGAAGATCTGGTCCAGAACCCAGTCCGGACGCGCGCCTGGACGGTCAACCTTGTTGATCACCACGATTGGACGCAGGCCGGCTTCGAAAGCCTTCTTGGTCACGAAACGGGTTTGCGGCATAGGGCCGTCTTGAGCGTCAACCAGCAGCAGAACGGAGTCGACCATCGACATTACGCGTTCAACTTCGCCGCCGAAGTCGGCGTGGCCCGGGGTGTCCACGATGTTGATGTGGTAGCCGTTCCAGTTGATGGCGGTGTTCTTCGCCAGAATGGTAATACCGCGTTCTTTTTCCTGGTCGTTGGAGTCCATCACGCGCTCGTCGTTGAGCTCGTTGCGCTCCAGGGTGCCGGATTGACGCAGGAGTTTGTCTACCAGGGTGGTTTTACCGTGGTCAACGTGGGCAATGATGGCGATGTTGCGTAGATTTTCGATCACTTGTGTATCTCGATCAGAGGATTCGGTTTGCTGACAAGTCATGGCAGCGATTAGCAGTAGTGTCCGGCATGGCCGTTACAGCTTGACGGCGGTGTCGGGGGGCCGGTGACGCAGGCCACAGGCAAACAGCCCCGGGCACTTAGCTCGGTCGATAAACGCGCACATTGGCATGCCCCTCACTGAGCAAATGGTGGGCATGCAGGCGACTCATCACGCCTTTGTCGCAATACAGCAGGTACTGGCGAGTAGGGTCCAGTTCCTTGAAACGTGCGTTCACTGCATAGAACGGCATCGTCTGTACCTCTATGCCGGCGAGCTCCAGCGGGTCATCCTCGGCGGCATCCGGGTGGCGGATGTCGATCACGATCTGACCGGCCAGCGCTTCGCTGACTTCTTCAATTTGCAAATCCTGGCCCAACTCGTCGATTACCCGATCGATCGGCACCAGTTTGGCGTTGGCGAGCGCACGCTCGAGTACCGCCATGTCGAATTCTTTCTCTTCGTGCTCAACCCGGCCCCGCTTGGCGGCAGTCTTGGGGTTGACCGAAATCACGCCGCAATATTCCGGCATGTGCCGGGCGAAATCGGCGGTGCCGATCTCGTTGGCCGTGTCGATGATGTCCTGTTTGTGCGCGACGATCAGCGGCCGCAGCACCAGCTTGTCGGTCACGCAGTCGATCACCGACAGGTTCGGCAGCGTCTGGCTCGACACTTGGGAGATCGCTTCACCGGTCACCAGTGCATCGATGTGCAGGCGTTCGGCGATCTCGGACGAGGCGCGCAACATCATACGCTTCAAAACCACGCCCATATGACTGTTATCGACTTTGCCGAGAATTTCGCCCAGCACTTCCTCGAACGGCACACTGACAAATAGCACGCGTTGCGAGCTGCCGTACTTCTTCCAGATGAAGTGCGCGACTTCCATCACGCCCAATTCGTGGGCACGCCCGCCGAGATTGAAGAAGCAGAAGTGCGCCATCAGGCCGCGACGCATGATCTGGTAAGCCGCCACGGTCGAATCGAAGCCGCCGGACATCAACACCAGCGTCTGCTCCAGCGCACCCAGCGGGTAGCCGCCGATGCCGTTGTGCTGGCTGTGGATCACGAACAACCGTTTGTCGCGAACTTCGATACGGACTTCGATTTGCGGCGCTTTGAGGTCGATTCCGGCTGCACCGCACTCGCGACGCAGCTTGCTGCCGACGTACTTTTCCACGTCCATCGAGCTGAACGCATGCTTGCCTGCGCGCTTGCAGCGTACCGAGAAAATCTTCCCGGCCAGCGCATCGCCGTAGTGCTGTTTACACTTCTCGGTGATGTCGTCGAAGTCGCCCAGCGGGTACTCGTCGATCTGCAGAAAATGCGCGATACCCGGCATGCAGGTCAGGCGCTCGCCCATCTCTTTCAAGGCTTTGGGGTCGGTAACGCGGGTTTCCAGCTCGAGATTGTCCCACACGCCGTTCACCACCACGGCCGGGTCCAGGTCACGGAGCACGGTGCGGATGTTCTTGGCCAACTGGCGGATGAATTTCGTCCGGACAGGTCGGCTTTTGATGGTGATCTCGGGGAAGACTTTTACGATAAGTTTCATGAAAACAGCGCGCGAACGGCCAGCCGAAAAAGGGGGGCGCGGATTATAGCGGAAATTGCTCAAGGTTTAACCAGTTAATGTGCAGAAGGTTTTGCTTGCACCAAAACAGGTCATTTCTGAATTTAAACGCAACATTAAGGGGCGGGATTTGTCGATTCAGAACCTCGCAAGCCTTAATAAGCGTGAATTTGGGGCAAAAAACCCATGCTGGGGCACTGGCATGCAATTTGCTCCCTTGTGAGGCAGGTTGCCTTGGCAGAGTATTCGCGCCGGCATCACCATTATTAAGGGCATCCACTACCCGCCCTAATTCACCCGGAGGACACTATGTCGAAGTCGGTTCAACTCATCAAAGATCATGACGTCAAGTGGATTGATCTGCGCTTCACGGACACCAAAGGCACTCAGCACCACGTGACCATGCCGGCTCGCGATGCGCTGGATGACGACTTCTTCGAAGTCGGCAAGATGTTCGACGGTTCCTCCATCTCCGGCTGGAAAGGCATCGAAGCCTCCGACATGATCCTGATGCCGGTCGACGAAACTGCCGTGCTCGATCCGTTCACCGAAGACCCAACCCTGATTCTGGTGTGCGACATCATCGAGCCTTCGAGCATGCAGGGCTACGATCGCGACCCACGTGCGATCGCCAAGCGCGCCGAAGAGCACCTGAAAGCTACCGGTATCGGTGACACCGTATTCGCCGGTCCAGAGCCTGAGTTCTTCATCTTTGACTCGGTGAAATTCAAGTCGGACATCTCCGGCTCGATGTTCAAGATCTACTCCGAACAAGGTTCGTGGATGTCCGACCAGGACATCGAAGGCGGCAACAAGGGTCACCGTCCAGGCGTGAAAGGCGGCTACTTCCCGGTTCCACCGTTCGACCACGACCACGAAATCCGTACTGCCATGTGCAACGCACTGGAAGAAATGGGTCAGTCGGTTGAAGTTCACCACCACGAAGTGGCAACTGCCGGCCAGAACGAAATCGGCGTCAAGTTCAACACCCTGGTGAAGAAAGCTGACGAAGTTCAGACCCTGAAATACGTTGTGCACAACGTTGCTGACGCTTACGGCCGCACCGCGACCTTCATGCCGAAGCCACTGTACGGCGACAACGGTTCGGGCATGCACGTACACATGTCGATCTGGAAAGACGGCAAGAACACCTTCGCAGGTGAAGGCTATGCCGGCCTGTCCGATACCGCTCTGTACTTCATCGGCGGCATCATCAAGCACGGTAAGGCCCTGAACGGCTTCACCAACCCGGCGACCAACTCCTACAAGCGTCTGGTGCCAGGCTTCGAAGCTCCGGTAATGCTTGCCTACTCGGCGCGCAACCGTTCCGCTTCGATCCGTATTCCTTACGTGTCGAGCCCGAAAGCCCGCCGTATCGAAGCACGCTTCCCGGATCCGGCAGCCAACCCGTACCTGGCTTTCGCAGCGCTGCTGATGGCCGGTCTGGACGGTATCCAGAACAAGATCCACCCAGGCGATGCCGCCGACAAGAACCTGTACGACCTGCCGCCTGAAGAGGCGAAAGAGATTCCACAGGTTTGCGGCAGCCTGAAAGAAGCCCTGGAAGAGCTGGACAAGGGCCGCGCGTTCCTGACCAAGGGCGGCGTGTTCTCCGACGACTTCATCGATGCTTACATCGCGCTGAAATCGGAAGAAGAAATCAAGGTTCGCACCTTCGTGCACCCACTGGAATATGAGCTGTACTACAGCTGCTGATCCGGTAGCGCTGCGTAAAGTGGCGTGACACAAGAGGCCTCCTTCGGGAGGCCTTTTTTATTGCCCGGCGCAACGCATTTTCCATGTGGGAGCGAGCCTGCTCGCGAAAGCGGTGGGTCATTGATCGTTCCCACGCTCCGCGTGGGAATGCAGCCCGTGACGCTCCGCGTCATTGGACGCGGAGCGTCCCAGGAGGCATTCCCACGCAGAGCATGGGAACGATCCGTGTTTTGGCTACCAGTCTTTTCAATTCCAGTTATTAACGGTTTTGGCCAACCGCCGCACCTGACCTATGCTGCTACCCATCGTTTCCAACCCCGGTCGATTTCATGGGTCGCACGTTTCTCTACATTCTGCTGCTGATCGCCCTGCCCGCCGCCGCGCAGATCTACAAGTACACCGACGCCAACGGCAACACGGCGTACAGCAATCAGCCGCCGGACGGCGTGCAGGCGCAACCGGTCGAGCTGCCACCGCTCAATCGGGTCGAGCCGCAAGCACCGAGTGCGCCGCAGGCACCCACCGCAGAACAACCGCAACCACCGCGCAACGCCTATGAAATCCTCGAACTCGCCGGTCTGCCCACTGACGAGGCCCTGCGCGCCAATAACGGCACCTTTACGGTCAATGTCCTGATCAAACCGCGCCTGCAACCGCCGCATCAATTAATGCTGCTACTCGACGACCGGCCCTATGGCCAGCCGAGCAACGTGCCGGTTCTGCAATTGATCAACATCGATCGCGGCGAGCATCGCCTGGCCGTGCAAGTGATCGACGGCCAGACCGTCGTTCAACAGAGCCCGGCAGCGGTCTTCACCGTGCAACGGGTGCATACGCCGTGATTCGCGCGGGGCTGGCACTCATCCTGGTGTTGATGTCGACGTCCGCCTCGGCGGAGGTCTTTACCTACATCGACGCACAGGGCAACCGCGTCTATACCGACCAGCCACGCGCCAACGCCAAGCGAGTGCCGATCGCGACGAGCAATCGCATGGCGGTCCCTGCCAACACCGCAGCGCCGATCACCACAGCGAAAAAATCCGCCGAACCAACGCCCTTTCGCTACGACATGCTGCGCATTCTGATCCCGGAGCCCGATGCTACTTTGCGCAACAGCGCCGGCGAGCTGATCGTCAGCGTCACCAGCGAGCCCGGCCTGCAAAGCGGCCATCGTTATCGCCTGCTGCTGGATGGCAAGGCCACTGGCGAGCCCGGCGTCAGCCCGGTATTTGCGCTGAGCAATATCGATCGCGGCAGCCACAGCCTTTCGATCGAAATCCTCGACGCCGCCGGGCGTACCGTGGAACGCACCGCCAATCAGCCGTTCCACATGCTGCGCATTTCCCTGGCGCAGAAACGTCAGGTCAAACCCTGTGTCGCCGACGATTACGGCGTGCGCCCGGAATGCCCGCTCAAGGACAAACCTGAAGAACCGAAGAATCCATTCCTGCGCTTCTTTTAACGTCCGCCGGGCACACGCACCCTATTGGTGCACTAAACTGCATCTCGCCCACAACCCAACCCATTTTGGTTCGAAACTTCCCGTTTGAGCTGGCTTCGTGCCATACAAACGCGCGTCAAACGCCTGTTTCAGGGCTCAAACGCTTCTTTTCGGAGCCTTGGTTTGGTTTTTGCATTTTCCCGACATCAGCGCTTTGTTCTCGCGCACGCCTTGCTCCAAAAGGGGTCCAGATGACCATAAGCGACGCTATTCACCGTTTGCTGCTCGACAACCTGACCACGGCGACCATCCTGCTCGACGCCGAGCTGCGCCTGGAGTACATGAACCCGGCGGCGGAAATGCTATTGGCGGTCAGCGGTCAGCGCAGTCACGGCCAGTTCATCAGCGAGCTGTTCACCGAATCCCCCGAGGCGCTCAATTCCCTGCGTCAGGCGGTGGAGCAGGCGCACCCTTTCACCAAGCGTGAAGCGATGCTCACCGCCCTCACCGGCCAGACGCTGACCGTGGATTATGCGGTCACGCCAATCCTCAGCAACGGCGAGACTTTGCTTTTGCTTGAAGTGCACCCGCGTGATCGCCTGTTGCGGATCACCAAGGAAGAGGCCCAGCTGTCCAAGCAGGAAACCAGCAAGATGCTGGTGCGCGGCCTCGCCCACGAGATCAAGAACCCCCTCGGCGGCATCCGTGGCGCGGCGCAATTGCTCGCCCGCGAGCTACCGGAAGACAGCCTGCGCGATTACACCAATGTGATCATCGAAGAGGCCGACCGCCTGCGCAATCTGGTCGATCGCATGCTCGGCTCGAACAAACTGCCGTCGCTGGCCATGTGCAACGTCCACGAAGTGCTCGAACGCGTCTGCCATCTGGTCGAGGCCGAAAGCCAGGGCTGCATCACCCTGGTGCGTGATTACGACCCGAGCATTCCCGACGTATTGATCGACCGCGAGCAAATGATTCAGGCGGTGTTGAACATCGTGCGCAACGCGATGCAGGCGATCAGCAGCCAGAACGAGCTGCGCCTGGGCCGCATCAGCCTGCGCACACGCGCCATGCGCCAGTTCACCATCGGCCACATCCGCCATCGTCTGGTGACCAAGATCGAGATCATCGACAACGGCCCGGGCATCCCGGCGGAACTGCAGGAAACCATTTTCTTTCCGATGGTCAGCGGCCGCCCGGACGGTACCGGGCTGGGCCTGGCCATTACCCAGAACATCATCAGTCAGCACCAGGGCCTGATCGAGTGTGAGAGCCATCCAGGCCACACCACCTTCTCGATCTTCCTGCCACTGGAACAAGGAGCCACATCGACATGAGCCGTAGTGAAACCGTGTGGATCGTCGATGACGACCGTTCTATCCGCTGGGTCCTGGAAAAGGCCTTGCAGCAGGAAGGCATGACCACCCAGAGCTTCGACAGCGCCGATGGCGTGATGAGTCGTCTGGCCCGGCAGCAGCCGGACGTGATCATCTCCGATATCCGCATGCCGGGCGCCAGTGGCCTGGATCTGCTGGCGCGGATTCGCGAACAGCACCCACGGCTGCCGGTCATCATCATGACCGCTCACTCCGATCTGGACAGCGCTGTCGCCTCCTATCAGGGCGGCGCTTTCGAGTACCTGCCCAAGCCTTTCGACGTCGATGAAGCGGTATCGCTGGTCAAACGCGCCAATCAACATGCGCAGGAACAGCAAGGCCTGGAAGTGGTGCCGGCGCTGACGCGCACCCCGGAAATCATCGGCGAAGCGCCGGCGATGCAGGAAGTGTTTCGCGCCATCGGCCGCCTGAGCCACTCCAACATCACCGTGCTGATCAATGGCGAATCCGGTACCGGTAAAGAACTGGTGGCCCACGCCCTGCACCGCCACAGCCCACGCGCGGCTTCGCCGTTCATTGCCCTGAACATGGCGGCGATTCCCAAGGATCTGATGGAATCGGAACTGTTCGGCCACGAGAAAGGCGCGTTCACCGGCGCGGCAAACCTGCGTCGCGGTCGCTTTGAACAAGCGGACGGCGGCACGCTGTTCCTCGATGAAATCGGCGATATGCCGGCGGACACTCAGACGCGTCTGTTGCGCGTGCTGGCCGATGGCGAGTTCTATCGCGTCGGCGGTCATGTGCCGGTCAAGGTCGATGTGCGCATCATCGCTGCGACCCACCAGAACCTGGAAACGCTCGTCCACGCCGGCAAGTTCCGTGAGGACTTGTTCCACCGCCTCAACGTGATCCGCATCCACATCCCGCGCCTGTCGGATCGTCGCGAAGACATCCCGACCCTGGCCCGGCACTTCCTCAGCCGCGCCGCGCAGGAACTGGCGGTCGAGCCGAAGCTGCTGAAAAGCGAAACCGAGGAATACCTGAAAAACCTGCCGTGGCCGGGCAACGTGCGCCAGCTGGAGAACACCTGCCGCTGGATCACCGTCATGGCCTCCGGCCGTGAAGTGCACATCAGTGACTTGCCACCGGAACTGCTCAACCTGCCGCAGGATTCGGCGCCAGTGACCAACTGGGAACAGGCCCTGCGCCAGTGGGCCGATCAGGCCCTGGCCCGTGGCCAGTCGAGCCTGCTCGACAGCGCAGTGCCGGCGTTCGAGCGGATCATGATCGAGACTGCTTTGAAGCACACCGCAGGACGTCGGCGTGATGCGGCGGTGCTGCTGGGTTGGGGGCGCAATACCCTGACGCGCAAGATCAAGGAACTGGGGATGAAGGTTGATGGTGGGGATGATGATGAGGGGGAAGAGGGTTAACGCTTAAGGGTTGTCGTGTACTCAGGATCGATCCCCCTCACCCCAGCCCTCTCCCCCAAGGGGGAGAGGGGGAAGGGAGCAATCTCGGGTGGTTTCGAGGCCTGAGTTCGGCTCGGTATCTCAGGTCGGCGTAACTTGACCGGGCACCTCGGTCAGTCCCCTCTCCCTCTGGGAGAGGGTCAGGGTGAGGGCCACCGTGCACCGCATCAATGCACAATGACCCGCGATCGCGCACAGCCGTATCGCCACAATCACTCCTGAAAAAACTGAAAAACCCTTTATTCAAAAACGCGAAAGCCCCGAGTCCCGGGGCTTTCGCGTTCGCAAAGCGTTTTTTGTTTCAGCAAATTAAAACCTGGCACGCCGCCTGCAATACCTATCTCAGGTGATTCGTTTCACCACCCGTTTCGGGGACCTTGGTACAGGCAGGCCGGGGATTCCCCTCTTTACACCGGGCTCACAGCACAAAGCGGCGAGCCTACCCTTTTGGGATCCTTGGTACAGGCAGGCCGGGGGTTCCCTCTTTACACCGGGCTGACGCCGCAAGCGAAGCCCATGCTTTTGGGAACCCTGATACAGGCAGGTCAGGGATTCCCGCTTTTACACCGCAATGCGTTCTGCGCCTATTCGAACTTGGGACGCTTGGGCAGAGGGTGCAGCGGTTGATTCTGTCGCCCTGCGTCATAGCTGCGGATTTCACTCTCCAGCCGGTCCAGCATCCTCCCGGGACTCGTTTCCGTATGAAGAATGGCGTCGAGCCTGGCCCGCTCGGTGACGTCGGCCCTGTCATACATTTCCAGAAACCACCACACGCGCCGCTGCAGCAGCGGGCGTTCGACGTGAAACTCGGGCGTTCGACTCAGCCGACGAAGAATGCCGGTCACTGCCAGGGGCATTGCGGCGTTATGCCTGTCCCACAGCGCTTGTTTTTCCGCTATCTGGTCCTGTGGCACGTTGCGTAGCCAGAGATCGGCAGACCCATCGCTGCTTTCCTGCCCAAGCCAGATATCGGTGCCTGTCTCGGCACGTGCTCGTATCAACCGCCGTAGCGAGGCCGGGTCCGTGATCGGATTGCCGATGAGATTGAAGCCCGCTCTGAGCTCCACGGATTCGGGAATCGACCTGATGTGATTGTCCGCAAGATTCAATTCTTTTGCGGGAATCCTGTCGGTAATGCCCTCGGGAAATCTTTGCAATCGTGTGTTGGAAAGATCCAGCTCCTGCAGTGCGGTCATGTTTTCGAGTGAAAGGCTGTTCGCAAGCGGATTGCCCCCCAGCCTCAACACTTCAAGCTTCGACGCCACGTCGATGGCTTCAAGACCGGAAGGCAGCAGGTGTATTCCGGTGCGGCTCAGATCCAGCACTCGCAGTTCAGTCATCCCTCTGAGGTCAGCTGCCACTTGCAAAAAGGTGACTTGCTCCTGATGCCGCATCTGCATGTCCAGGCTGTTCACCGGGGCCTCGAATGTGTTGCAAAGCCATAGCTCATGTAGCTTGGCAAGGCCTCGTACGGAAAAGTCAGACGTCAATTCACAGTCCTGCAAGTGCAGCCTTTGCAGACGCGGGAATCTTTTCAATTGCTCGGCAAAGCGCGAATCCAGACTGAATTTTGAATGCACCCAATTAATCACGTCCCATCCTTGAAACCGGCCTTGCACTCCGATTTCCTGACTGGTAATCGTCAGACTTTCAAGGTTGGGAAATTGTGCGCAAAACACGTCTGGGTCCAGCCGGCCACGGCCTCTTAAAGTCAGAGAAACCACTGAGCCGAACTTCAAGGAAAGCGGCTTTGCAACTGGCCAAATCGTCAGATCGATTTCCAGCTTGAAGCCCACGAGCCGCCCATCACGGTAGACGCGCTGCTCGGGCTGGCCTTGCCATCGGTACAACTGGCGAAACGTCGCCCACATATTTCGCGCCTCATGAAACTCGTTGTCCGATGAAATGGAACCTCGACTGATCGGCAGGTCAAAACGCGTCGAGTCCAATAGCGCAAGCCCAAGCTGGATATGCTTGAGCTCAAGCTCTGCCACGTCCTTGTCATCAAACCGGGCGATGAAGGCATCCGCGTCCTCGTCGGTCGCGTCGGGAAGGTAGGTGCGGATCTGTTCCCGGGTAGTTGGCTCCGCGACTTCACGCGCATACCAAAGTCCGCTGTCCACATCGCGCAGCATCACCGGGCCGGAAGGGAGCAACTCGCTTGGCCGCCGGGCTCGGTACAAACCCGTCGCAGGATCCACGGCGACAGGCACCAGGTCACCGTTGGCCAGGTCTGCGTAGGTTCGCCGACTGATCACCCGCAAACCTTCGCTGTTGACCTGTGGAAGTATCGCTCGGGCGTTGGTGACGTAATTGTCCAGCGAAGGCTGGGTGGCGGTAGGGCCAATACCCTCCGCGATTGCGCGAACTACAACGGCCGCGGCGGGGGGCACGGCATCCAGGGTGGCGTCGGTGGATGATCCGGCGCGCGGCAGCAAATGGTGCTGAGCAATATCCACATCGACGCCTGTGCGACCCAAGTGGCCGGGAAGCGAAGTGTCCACGTCCGCAGACCGATGCGGGCTGCCCGAGGCGTCCACGTGGGTACCGCCACCGCGAGGGGGTTTGACTGGCATATTTTCATCCTTGAAAAAGACGCCCCCTGCATTCCTGCAAGGGGACGACGGGTTTCGGCATCCTGCCGTTTGAAGGGGCAAACGATAGCGTGCACGAGCACGTGCTGGAGATGGGAAAGGGAGACGGCCGCAGTGGGAAACGACCTCAAACAGTGTCGGAGCGCGCCCCAGTGATGAGGACTTGCCCCTAGGGCTCGCTCAAGCGGATCTCCAGCCGCCAACGATCATCGACCTCGCTGCCAACCCAGTCGCCCTGCAACGGGCGCGCTGCCAGCACCGTCAGCAATAACCCTCCATCGCTTTTGCGCGTGCGCCAGTTGACGTCCTTGCCGTTGAGCCTGAGCTGGCCCTTCTGCGGCCGACCTTCGGCCTGAAACAGCAGCGCGACGGTGCCGTCGATAATCTCGCCGTGCAGCTTCGGCTCATTGTTGAACCACACCACCAGGCCGCCATCGGTCACCTCGACCTGCTCCAGCACGCTCGGATCCGGCGTGGTCAGCCGGCCGATCATCAAGCCGATCATCAAGCCGACAATCGCCAGCGAGCCGATGACTCGCGGGAATAGTTTCGAACGGTTGTCCACAGGCGGCGTAGAATGCCGCTCATCTTTACCTTCGGAGCCGTGCATGTTTCACGTCATCCTTTTTCAACCAGAAATTCCGCCGAACACCGGCAACGTTATCAGGCTGTGCGCCAACAGCGGCTGCCACCTGCATTTGATCGAACCACTGGGTTTCGAGATGGACGACAAGCGCCTGCGCCGTGCCGGTCTCGACTACCACGAATATGCCACGTTGCAGCGTCACGCTGACCTGGCCAGTTGTCTGGAAAGTCTGGGCAACCCCCGCGTGTTCGCCTTCACCACCAAGGGTTCGCGGCCGTTCCATGATGCCGCGTTCGTGCCCGGCGATGCGTTTCTGTTCGGCCCGGAAAGCCGTGGCCTGCCAGCGGACGTGCTCGACGCCCTGCCCGCCGAACAGCGCCTGCGCCTGCCGATGCGCGAAGGCTGCCGCAGCCTGAACCTGTCCAACACCGTGGCGGTCGCCGTGTACGAAGCGTGGCGGCAGAACGACTTCAAATAACGCCGCAAAACAAATGTGGGAGCGAGCCTGCTCGCGATTACGGAGTGTCAGTCAACATTGATGTGTCTGACAGACCGCTTTCGCGAGCAGGCTCGCTCCCACATGGGGTATTGCTGAACCGTCTTACTGAACGGTCGGGGTCTCGCCGCTTTCCTGCATGCGCTGCAGCTCTTGCGCGTACAGGGCATCGAAGTTCACCGGGGCCAGCATCAGCGCCGGGAACGAGCCACGGGTAACCAGGCTGTCCAGGGTTTCGCGGGCGTACGGGAACAGGATGTTCGGGCAGAACGCACCTAAGGTGTGGCTCATCGAAGCCGCGTCCAGATTCTTGATCAGGAAGATACCGGCCTGTTGCACTTCAGCGATGAAGGCCACTTCTTCACCGTTTTTCACGGTGACGGAAAGAGTCAGCACCACTTCGTAGAAATCGCCTTCCAGCGCTTTCTGGCGAGTGTTCAGATCCAGACCGACCGCCGGATCCCACTGCTGGCGGAAGATCGCCGGGCTTTTCGGGGCTTCGAAGGACAGGTCGCGTACGTAGATGCGCTGCAAGGAAAATTGCGGTGCGGTTTCTTCTTCGCTGGCTGCAGTGTTCTGTTGGTCAGTCATCTCAGATCCTTATCGATCTTGGGTCTTTTAGGGAGTGCTGTACGTGGGTGCAGCCGTTCAGCCCTTGAGCAGCGCGTCGAGTTTGCCGGCGCGCTCCAGGGCGTATAAATCATCGCAACCGCCGATGTGCTTTGCGCCGATCCAGATCTGCGGCACGGACGTGCGCCCGGCCTTTTTGGTCATTTCGGCACGCAGCTGCGGCTTGCCATCGACCTTGATCTCTTCGAAGGCCACGCCTTTGCTGGCGAGCAGATGCTTGGCGCGCGAGCAGTAAGGGCAGTAATCGCTGGAGTAGACGATGACTTCGCTCATGTCATTTCACCAGCGGCAGGTTGTCGCCTTTCCAGCTGGAAATCCCGCCGGACAGCTTGGCGGCGGTGAAGCCGGACTTCATCAGCTCGCGGGCGTGAGTACCGGCGGTCTGACCGAGGGCGTCGACCAGAATGATGGTCTTGGCCTTGTGCTTTTCCAGCTCGCCGACGCGGGCAGCCAGTTTGTCTTGCGGGATGTTCACCGCGCCGACGATGTGGCCAGCGGCATAATCCTTGGCCGGACGGATGTCCACCACCACGCCTGCGTCTTTATTGACCAGTGCGGTCAGCTCGCCGGTGCTCAGGCTTTTGCCGCCGCCCTGCATCGTGTGCGCCAGCAACAGAGCCAGAAGTACGACGAAGATACCGACAAGAATGTAGTGGTTAGTGGCAAATTCAATCAGGTGAGCAACCATCGAAGGAGGTTCCAGGGCGTTAAAATGTCGGCCAGTATACACAGCCACTATGGTCGGCCAAACCCCGTCCGGCGGTGACGCGGTCGGAACTTCGCTTTAAACTCCAACTCCGTTTTCCATCGCCCTCTTCTTTATCAGCCACGAGTGGATTCCATGACGACTACGCCCAAACCTTTGGTCCTGATGATTCTCGACGGCTTCGGTCACAGCGACAGCCCCGAATCCAATGCCGTGTTCGCGGCGAAGAAACCTGTGCTGGATCGTCTGTGGGCCACGGTGCCGAACGGCTTGATTTCGGGCAGCGGCATGGACGTCGGCCTGCCGGACGGCCAGATGGGCAACTCCGAAGTCGGCCACATGAACCTCGGCGCCGGGCGCGTGGTGTATCAGGACTTCACCCGTGTGACCAAAGCGATCCGCGACGGCGAATTCTTCGAAAACCCGACCATCTGCGCCGCTGTGGATAAAGCCGTGGCCGCCGGCAAAGCCGTGCATTTCATGGGCCTGCTGTCCGATGGCGGCGTGCACAGCCACCAGGATCACCTGATCGCCATGGCCGAACTGGCCTTCAAGCGCGGCGCTGAAAAAATCTACCTGCACGCCTTCCTCGATGGCCGCGACACGCCGCCGAAAAGCGCCGCTTCGTCGATCGAACTGCTCGACGCGACTTTCCAGGCCCTCGGCAAAGGCCGGATCGCCAGCATCATCGGCCGCTATTTCGCCATGGACCGTGACAACCGTTGGGATCGCGTCGCCCAGGCCTACAACCTGATCGTCGACGGCAACGGCGAATTCAACGCCGCCACCGCTCAGGAAGGTCTTGAAGCCGCCTACGCCCGTGGCAAAAGCGACGAATTCGTCAAAGCCACTTCCATCGGTGAGCCGGTAAAAGTTGAAGACGGCGACGCCGTGGTGTTCATGAACTTCCGTGCCGACCGCGCCCGCGAGCTGACCCGCGTGTTCGTCGAAGACGATTTCAAGGACTTCGCGCGCGCGCGCCAGCCAAAACTGGCCGGTTTCGTCATGCTGACCCAGTACGCCGCAAGCATTCCGGCACCGTCGGCCTTCGCTGCCGGCAGCCTGGAAAACGTTCTTGGTGATTATCTGGCGAAAAACGGCAAGACCCAGCTGCGCATCGCTGAAACCGAAAAATACGCCCACGTGACCTTCTTCTTCTCCGGCGGTCGTGAAGAACCGTTCCCGGGCGAAGAGCGCATCCTGATCCCGTCGCCGAAAGTCGCGACTTATGACTTGCAGCCGGAAATGAGCGCCCCGGAAGTCACTGACCGTATCGTCGACGCCATCGAAAACCAGCGCTACGACGTGATCGTGGTCAACTACGCCAACGGCGACATGGTCGGCCACAGCGGTGTCTTCGACGCGGCGGTGAAAGCGGTCGAGTGCCTCGACACCTGCGTCGGTCGCATCGTCGAGGCGCTGGAAAAGGTCGGCGGCGAAGCACTGATCACCGCTGACCACGGCAACGTCGAGCAAATGGCTGATGAATCCACCGGTCAGGCGCACACCGCGCACACCACCGAGCCGGTGCCGTTCATCTACGTCGGCAAACGCGACCTGAAAGTGCGCGAAGGCGGCGTGCTGGCGGACGTAGCGCCGACCATGCTGATGCTGTTGGGTCTGGAAAAACCGGCGGAGATGACCGGGACTTCGATCCTGGTGTAACGCGAATCCAGAAAACGGCGAAACCTGTTGCAAATGACTTTGTGGCGAGGGGATTTAGCGAACCGTCGCACCGTCCCGCTGGGTGACGCAGCCGCCCTGAAATCGAACACCACGGTGTCTCTGGTACACCGCATGTGCTGGTTTTACGACTGCTGCGCAGCCGAACGGGGATAAATCCCCTCGCCACAGGTCACTCCTGCATTGGTGTGGAGTGTTTTTCTGTCCAGTTATCACACAGCCCCAATTGGGCGTTTTTTTTGCAGCCTCGGGCGGGCATACTAGGCCGTCCTCTACCCTGGTGCCGCCCGCCCCTATGCTTCGCGTCCTGATCGCCCTTGCTCTGACCTGTCTGCTCCAGCCGGCCTTCGCCGACGAGCGCGCGCAAACCCAACAGCAGTTGGACGCCACGCGTCAGGATATCGCCGAGCTGAAAAAACTCCTGGGCAAGCTGCAGGAAGAAAAGTCCGGCGTGCAGAAAGAGCTCAAGGGCACTGAAACCGAGATGGGCAAGCTGCAGAAGCAGGTCGACGCGCTGCAGAAAGAACTGCAGAAAAGCGAATCCGAGCTACAGCGGCTCGATGCAGAGAAAAAAAAACTCCAGAGCGCGCGCACTGAACAGCAGCGACTGATCGCCATTCAGGCCCGAGCGGCGTACCAGAACGGCCGCCAGGAATACCTCAAGCTGCTGCTCAATCAGCAGAACCCCGAGAAGTTCGCCCGCACCCTCACCTATTACGACTACCTGAGCCAGGCACGCCTGGAGCAGTTGAAGAACTTCAACGAAACCCTGCGCCAGTTGGCCAATGTCGAAAAAGACATCGGCCTGCAGCAAGCGCAGTTGCTGGTGCAGAAAAGCGACCTCGACACTCAGCGCGAAGCACTCGAGAAAGTCCGCAAGGAACGCCAGCAGGTCCTTGCCAGACTCAATGACGACGTCAAGGCCCGCGACCAGAAACTCGCCGCCCGCGAGCAGGATCAGGCAGACCTGTCTAAAGTCCTTAAAACCATTGAAGAAACCCTGGCCCGTCAGGCTCGTGAGGCAGAAGAAGCGCGGCAGAAAGCGCTGATCGCCCAGCAGGAAGCGGAAAAAAAGCGTTTGCGTGAGGCGCAGGCTGAAAACAGCGACGCCCCACGAAAACCCGCCAGATCAAGCCCCGGCGCGCTGGTATCGAGCAGCGGCGAAACCTTTGGCGGGCCATTTGCTGCAACCCGGGGAAAACTTCCGTGGCCGGTTGATGGTCGATTACTCGCACGCTTCGGTGAAAGCCGTGGCGACGACGCCCGCACCAAGTGGGATGGCGTGATGATCAGCGCTTCCGCCGGCAGCCAGGTGCACGCCGTACACGGCGGGCGCGTGGTGTTCGCCGATTGGCTGCGCGGTGCCGGTTTGCTGGTGATCCTCGATCATGGCAACGGTTTTCTGAGTCTATACGGCCACAACCAGACGCTGCTCAAGTCGGCGGGTGATGTGGTCAAGGCTGGCGAGTCGATTTCCACTGTCGGTAACAGTGGCGGTCAGGACACGCCAGCGCTGTATTTCGCAATTCGTCAGCAGGGTCACCCGAGTGATCCGGCGCAATGGTGTCGTGCGCAAGGATAAGCGCACCATCTAATTCAGGAGTTCGTTCGACATGCTGCATTTGTCCCGCCTTACCTCGCTGGCCCTGACGATCGCCCTGGTGATCGGCGCGCCTCTGGCGTTCGCCGCACAACCGGCCCCGACCGTCGCTCCGGCAGGCACTGCCGCGACCGCCAAGGCGCCGTTGCCGCTGGAAGAGCTGCGCACCTTCGCCGAGGTCATGGACCGGATCAAAGCCGCGTACGTCGAGCCTGTGGACGACAAGACTCTGCTGGAAAACGCGATCAAGGGCATGCTCAGCAACCTCGATCCGCATTCGGCCTACCTTGGCCCGGAAGATTTCACCGAGCTGCAGGAAAGCACCAGCGGTGAATTCGGCGGCCTGGGCATCGAAGTCGGCGCCGAGGACGGCTTCATCAAGGTTGTCTCGCCGATCGACGACACCCCGGCGTCGAAGGCCGGCATTCAGGCTGGCGACTTCATCGTCAAGATCAACGGCCAGCCAACCCGCGGCCAGACCATGACCGAAGCCGTCGACAAGATGCGCGGCAAGATCGGCCAGAAAATCACCCTGACCCTGGTTCGCGATGGCGGCACGCCGTTCGATGTGACCCTGGCCCGTGCAGTGATTCAGGTGAAAAGCGTCAAGGCGCAACTGCTGGAATCGGGCTACGGCTACATCCGCATCACCCAGTTCCAGGTCAAGACCGGCGAAGAAGTCTCCAAGGCTCTGGCCAAACTGCGCAAGGACAACGGCAAGAAGCTCAACGGCATCATTCTCGACCTGCGCAACAACCCGGGCGGCGTACTGCAATCGGCAGTGGAAGTGGTCGACCACTTCATCACCAAAGGCCTGATCGTCTACACCAAGGGCCGCATTGCCAACTCCGAATTGCGCTTCTCCGCCACCGGCAAGGACGAAAGCGAAGCGGTGCCGATGGTCGTGCTGATCAACGGTGGCAGTGCCTCGGCTTCGGAAATCGTCGCCGGCGCCCTGCAGGACCAGAAGCGTGCCGTGGTCATGGGCACCACCAGTTTCGGCAAGGGTTCGGTGCAGACCGTGCTGCCGCTGAACAACGACCGCGCGCTGAAGATCACCACCGCGCTGTATTTCACGCCGAACGGCCGCTCGATCCAGGCTCAGGGCATCGTGCCGGACATCGAAGTGCGCCGCGCGAAGATCACCAACGAAGCCGACAGCGAATACTTCAAGGAAGCCGATCTGCAAGGTCATTTGGGCAACGGCAACGGCGGCGCCGACAAACCGAGCGGTTCCGGCGGCAAGGCCAAAGCGATGCCGCAGGATGACGATTACCAGCTGGCCCAGGCCCTGAGCCTGCTCAAAGGCCTGAGCATCACCTCCGGCCGCTGAGGATGTTGCTCCGCGCACTCTGCGTCCTGTTGTGCTGTCTGGCGGGTTTTGCCCAAGCAGAGCCCGCCAGCTCCTCGCCGCACAAAGCCTACCTGACATTGATCATCGATGACCTGGGGCAGAACCTGCCCCGGGATCGTCGCGTGCTCGCCCTGCCCGGCCCGGTCACGGCGGCGATCATGCCCGACACCCCCCACGCCAGCGAATTTGCCCGCGAAGCCCATCGCGCCGGCAAGATCGTCATCCTGCACATGCCCATGGATCCGGCCACCGGGCCGTACGCCTGGCACCCCGAACTGCCCATCGAAGAGCTGCAGAAACGCCTGAATGCCGCGTTTGAAAAAGTCCCGTTCACCGCCGGCATCAACAATCACATGGGCAGCCGCATGACCGCGCAGCCTGCGGCCATGGCGTGGTTGATGGGCGAATTGCAGCGTCGGCACAAGTTCTTCGTCGACAGCCGCACCAGCGCTCAAACGGTCGCTGCGCAACAGGCGCAGAAAATCGATCTGGCCAGCGTTTCCAGAGACGTGTTTCTCGATGATGAGCGCACCGAAGCGGCCATTGCCAATCAGTTGCAGACCGCGATCACCCTGGCGCACAAACAGGGCTCAGCGGTGATGATCGGCCATCCGTATCCGCAGACCCTGGCGGTGCTGGAGCGCGAATTACCCAGACTCAAAGCGCAAGGCATCGACTGGATCGATATCAGGCAGATGATCAGCGTGCGCAGCAACCGCGCCATGGCCGGGCATGGCAAGGACGGCGTTTACCGGTAAAACCCGATCACGTTGCAATACATAGTTACCACCGAACGACCCTCCCCCTTCCGGATAGTGAGACCTGCAACAGGTCGCGGCTCCTTTGAGTCGCTTTCAACTATCAGGAGTGCCCATGACAAGCAATGCCCCGATTGTCCCGCCCGTTGGGCGGACTGAACCGATCCGCATCGATAACCTGCTGATCAACTTCACAACAGAATTTCTGCGCATCTGGGATACCACCGGTTTGTCGGCCAGACCCGCGTCGTTCTGGCGCCCGACTCCGGCTCCCGACGCGCTGCCCGGTTATTTCCCCTTGGGCGACTTCGTCACCAGAGGCGTTGGCAACATCAACGGCGAGCGCGTGGTCGCTGTTGTTTGTGAGGCAGACATTGCCAGCACTGACCCCACCAAAGGCAGGGCACTGCGACGTCCCGATGATTACGAGCTGGTCTGGAAGGACTCCGGATCAGGCTCGAAAAGAGATCTGTCGATCTGGCGACCGCTAGCTCCCGCAGGCTACGTAGCGCTGGGGTCGGTGTGCTCGAACGATCATGAAAAACCGTCGCTCAACGCGGTGCGCTGCGTTCGCGAAGACCTGGTGATCGCGTCGAATACCACCGATCTGCTCTGGGACGACAAGGGCAGCAAGGCCCGACAGCGCGTCAGCACCTGGAGCGCCGTTCCTCCAGCCGCTTTGCCGGGCGAAGTCTACTTGGCATCGGGCAGTTTTTTCAGCCTGAGTGACTACACCCGACCCGCCAGTTTCCCGGTCTACTGCTTGCGCTTGCAGATCGGCCTGCAGATGTCTACACGCCCATCGCCACCGGTGCTGTGCGGCGAGACGCCAACACCTGTAGAGGCAACGGACGATGCGACTTACACCGCCAGCCTCCCCTGGTTCACGGTCAACGATCCGCGTTACACCGCCGCTGAGCAATGGCGTCACTCGCCCTTCTATCTGCTTGAACGCAAGGATCGCTACATCCTCGTCGGTCACGCACGCAACAGTGGCAACGACAGCCAGATATTCAGATGGAACGCGCCTCGTGCCCAGCGTACTGGCGGCTTGCGTACTTTCACCCAGACCACATCCATCGAATTCGGCGCCCAATGGCAAACCCGTCAGCACGGCGCGCTGATGTTTTCCGCACGGCTGGGCCACGATTTCACCCAATGCGAACTGCATTCGAATGAATGGCTCAATACAGCGACCATCGAAGTGATTGCGGTGGTGGACAAAAACCGCTCCGTGGCGGCTTATCTGGCGCAGAGCGAATACAGCCTGGTGCGCGCAGACGGTACGTCAGTGACGGAAGGTTTCAGCTACACCGATGGCAATAGCCTGCACATCAGCCAGTACGCACCCACCGAGCCTGCAATCATCGTCGCTTCGGAGCCAGAGGCGGTCGAAGATCAGACTGTGCTTGCGCCTGCGACCGAGGGCGAAATCAGCACCTCCCTGCCAGAGCCCGAGGAGTCAGCCGTTACAGATAGCGCGCCATGATTTCATCGACCACGCCTTCCTTGCGCAACTGATCCAGCGCGGTCTGCAACCTGGCGACGACCTCATCGGAAACATCCTTGTTCAGCGCCAGGTACAACTCGGCGCTGTTGAAGCGCAGCACGGTCTTCAGACCGGTCACGCCATCCTGCCGTGCCAGATAACGGCCGGCAGGATCACCCGTGGCCCACAGATCGATCTGGCCATTGAGCAGCTTTTTAGCGTTGTCCTGATCGCGCAGCACCACCACTGGTTTGAGGCCTTGCTTGGTGAGTGTCTCGGCAATCGCATCGCCCTTGTAGGCGCCGATCTTGTATTTGCGCGCATCATTGAGGGTTTCGAGGGTGATCTTGCTGTCAGACTTGGCCAGCAGGATCCAGTCGTCCGGGCCGATTGGGCCGACCCATTTGAACAGTCTTTCGCGATCGGGCAGGCGCGCCATGACGAAGGCCCCGTAGCCGGGATTCTCCAGGGCGAGTTTGTAGACACGCTCCCAGGGGAAACGCAGGGTCAGGCTGTAAGTGAGGCCGGCGCGCTGGAACATCTCGCGAACGATGTCCGTGGCAATGCCGTTGATGTTGTCGCCCTGGGCGAAATTCTTGCCGTTCTTCGCCATGTTGTACGGCGGGAAGTTCTCGGTGAGCAGCACCAGATCGGTGTCGGGACTGGTTTCGGCCCGGGCATTGCTGATGAACAACAACGAGGCGCTGGCGAGAACAACAAGCAGGCGTTTGATCATGTCGGGCTACCGGAATCCATGGCGTGCCCAAGAGTGCCTTGGGCGCGCCATGCTGTCCACTGGCCTGTACGCTTTAGCGCATGACGATGCCGCGATGCGACATGTAGGCCTTGGCTTCCTGCACGGTGTATTCGCCGAAGTGGAAAATACTTGCCGCCAGCACCGCACTGGCATGGCCTTCGAGAATGCCGTCGGCCAGATGCTGCAAATTGCCGACGCCACCGGAAGCGATCACCGGAATGCCCAGCGCGTCGCTGATGGCGCGGGTCACGCCGAGGTCGAAGCCGTTTTTCATGCCGTCCTGATCCATGCTGGTCAGGAGGATTTCGCCAGCACCGAGGCCTTCCATTTTCTTCGCCCACTCGACCGCGTCGAGGCCGGTCGGCTTGCGCCCGCCGTGGGTGAAAATTTCCCAGCGCGGGGTTTCGCCGGGACCGGAGACTTTCTTGGCGTCGATGGCAACGACGATGCACTGCGAGCCGAAATGCTGCGCGGCTTCGCCAACGAACTCCGGATTGAACACGGCGGCGGTGTTGATCGACACTTTGTCCGCGCCTGCATTGAGCAGGTTGCGGATGTCCTGCACGGTACGCACACCACCGCCGACGGTCAGCGGGATGAATACCTGGCTGGCCATGCGCTCGACGGTATGCAGCGTGGTGTCACGGCCATCGACGCTGGCGGTGATGTCGAGAAAGGTAATCTCGTCGGCGCCCTGCTCGTCGTAGCGACGGGCGATTTCCACCGGGTCACCGGCGTCGCGGATGTTCTCGAATTTCACACCCTTGACGACCCGGCCGTTGTCCACGTCCAGGCAAGGGATGATGCGTTTGGCCAGCGCCATGGTCAGTCCTCAGCCTTGGTACGAATCGCAGAAAGCTTGCGCTTCGGCGACGTCGAGAGTGCCTTCGTAGATCGCCCGGCCGGTAATCGCGCCGATGATGCCCGGTGCCTTGGCGTCGAGCAGCGACTTGATGTCACCCAGGTTATGGATGCCGCCGGAAGCGATCACCGGAATCCTGGTGGCAGCGGCCAGCGCAGCGGTGAACGGTACGTTGCAGCCCTGCATCATGCCGTCTTTGGCGATGTCGGTATAAACGATCGAGGACACGCCGTCGGCTTCGAACTGCTTGGCCAGGTCAATGACCTGCACGGTGCTGATCTCAGCCCAGCCGTCGGTGGCGACGAAACCGTCTTTGGCATCCAGACCGACAATGATCTTGCCCGGAAACGCACGGCAGGCTTCAGCAACGAACGCCGGATCTTTTACGGCTTTGGTGCCGATGATCACGTAGCTGACGCCGGCCTTGACGTAATGCTCAATGGTTTCCAGGGAACGGATGCCGCCACCGATCTGGATCGGCAGGGTCGGGTAGCGCTTGGCGATCGCGGTGACCACTTCGCCGTTGACCGGCTGGCCTTCGAACGCGCCGTTGAGGTCGACCAGATGCAGACGGCGGCAACCGCCCTCTACCCACTTGGCAGCCATGCTCACCGGGTCATCGGAGAACACAGTGGAATCTTCCATGCGGCCCTGGCGCAGACGTACGCAGGCACCGTCTTTGAGATCGATAGCGGGAATAATCAGCATGCTTTTTCCTTCGTCAAAAGAGCGGCAAGCTGCAAGCCATAAGCTGCAAGCATGCGTGTGTTCGTTTCACTCTTGCAGCTTGAAGCTTGTAGCTTTCAGCTGCTTTTTTCGAGCGCCCACAGGTCGCTTTCGATGCTTTCAAACCGTTCCTTGAGGTGGGTCTGCACATCGAAAATCGCCCTGTTGTAATAGTGCGGAGCAATCTCGCGGGTAAACAGCTCAAGAATTTCCGCCGCCTCGAACGAACCCAGGTCCAGTTCGAAACGGTCTTCCATGAACCGCTGAATCTTGCGATTGGCCTCGCTCTCCTGCTCGGGAGTGAGGGTCAGAATCGGCGGTCTGGATTTCTTGACAGCCATTTACCAGCGACCGTCCCACGCAGCGAAGTTCTGCAGCAGTTGCAGGCCGTGGGTATGGCTTTTCTCCGGGTGGAACTGCACGGCGAAACGCGAACCGTCGGCCAGCGCTGCGGCGAAATCGACACCGTAATGACCGCTGCCTACCACCTGACGCGCATTGGCGGCGGCGATATAGTAGCTGTGCACGAAGTAGAAACGTGCCAGATCCGGGATGTCATGCCACAGCGGGTGACTGATGTTCTGCTTCACCTCGTTCCAGCCCATGTGCGGGACCTTCAGGTGCTCGCCATCTTCGTGCAGATCCTTGCCGAAGAATTTCACCGCGCCCGGAAACAGGCCGATGCAGTCGACGCCGGCGTTCTCTTCGCTGGTATCGAGCAGGGCTTGCATGCCGACACAGATGCCGAGGAACGGCCGATCCTGGCTGACCTCACGGACCAGCGAATCGAAGCCGAGGCGACGGATCTCCGCCATGCAATCGCGAATCGCGCCAACACCCGGGAATACCACACGGTCGGCTTCTCGAATCACGTTCGCGTCGCTGGTAATCAGCACCTTGCCGGCGCCGACGTGCTCGAGCGCTTTGGCCACCGAGTGCAGATTGCCCATGCCGTAGTCGATAACTGCAACCGTCTGCATTACAGAACGCCTTTGGTCGACGGCATTTGCCCGGCCATGCGCTCGTCCAGCTCGACAGCCATGCGCAGCGCGCGGCCGAAAGCCTTGAACACGGTTTCGATCTGGTGGTGAGTGTTGGTGCCGCGCAGATTGTCGATGTGCACGCTGACCAGCGCGTGGTTGACGAAGCCCTGGAAAAACTCCTGGAACAGGTCAACGTCGAAACCGCCGACGGTAGCGCGGGTGTACGGCACGTGCATCTGCAGGCCCGGGCGACCGGAGAAATCGATCACCACGCGCGACAGCGCTTCATCGAGCGGCACGTAGGCATGGCCGTAGCGACGGATGCCTTTTTTGTCGCCGATGGCTTTGGCGAACGCCTGGCCGAGGGTGATACCGACGTCTTCCACCGTATGGTGGTCGTCGATATGCAGATCGCCCTTGCATTCGATATCCAGGTCGATCAACCCGTGACGGGCAATCTGATCCAGCATGTGCTCAAGAAAAGGTACACCGATATCGAATCGGGCCTTTCCGGTGCCATCAAGGTTGATCGAGGCTTTGATCTGGGTTTCCAGAGTGTCGCGCTCGACAGACGCCTTACGTTCGGCCATCACCAGCTCCGCAAAATCATTGGGCGAAAAAGGCAGCCATTATAGGCACGCAGGAGGCAAACAGAAACACGAGAGGTGAGATGCCTGACGGATAGAACGCCCGGCTGTCGCGGGTAGACATGTCCATACAAGCCAGTACAGGCATGCCATAAACAAATGTGGGAGCGAGCCTGCTCGCGAATGCGGCACGCCAGCCAACATGGATGTCGACTGGTGCTCCGTCTTCGCGAGCAGGCTCGCTCCCACAGGTTCGGTGTTTATTCAGCTAACACCTTAGTGAAACAGTACCGCCGTCTTCTGCAGGGTCACCCACACACCCCACGCCAGCGGAATACCCACCACCAGCCAGGCAGCGATCGCCAGAGGCTTGGTGCCCGGCGCCGCTTTCCACTCCAGAACGGTGCTGGCATCAGCACCCTTGTCGTGGCCCAGTGCCTGTTCGGCAGCCAGTTCGGCGTCGGTCATGAAGTACTTGTCGGCCACCGGACGGACCATCAGATTGCACAGGAAGCCCAGCACCAGCAGGCCGGCGAGGATGTACAGGGTGATGTCGTAAGCGGCAGCGCGTTCCACGCCGATGCTCAACTGATACTCACGCAGGTAGTTCACCAGCACCGGACCGAGCACCCCGGCAGCGGCCCAGGCAGTCAGCAGACGACCGTGGATCGCACCGACCATCTGTGTACCGAACAGGTCGGCCAGATACGCCGGAACGGTGGCAAAACCACCGCCGTACATCGACAGGATGATGCAGAACGCCGCCACGAACAGCGCAACGTTGCCCAGATGGCCCATGTTCGGAATCAGCGCGTACAGGGCAAAACCCAGCGCGAAGAACACGAAGTAAGTGTTCTTGCGCCCCAGGTAGTCCGAGAACGAAGCCCAGAAGAACCGGCCTCCGATGTTGAACAGGCTCAGCAGACCGGTGAAGCCCGCTGCGATCGCCGCGATCGAGGCCAGTTGGCCAGCGTCGAGCTGACCGAACGGCACATCGACGCCCAGCAGTTTGCCGCCGAACACTTCCTGCAACAGTGGCGAAGCCATGCCGAGGATGCCGATACCCGCCGACACGTTCAGGCACAGCACCAGCCAGACCAGACGGAATTGCGGAGTTTTCCACGCTACATTCACGTGAACGTGACGGTTGGTGATCATGGCGTTGGAAGCTTTCTTCGCCGGAGCGGTCCAGCCTTCAGGTTTCCAGCCGGTTGGCGGCACGCGGTAGGACAATGCGCCACCGATCATGAACACGAAGTAAATGGCCGCCATGGCCACGAAGCTCTGCCATACGCCCACGCCTTCTGGCGATGCGAAGTGGCTCATCAGCGCAGTCGCCAACGGTGCACCGACCATCGCGCCGCCACCGAAGCCCATGATCGCCATGCCGGTCGCCATGCCGCGCTTGTCCGGGAACCACTTGATCAGGGTCGACACCGGCGAGATATAGCCCAGGCCCAGACCGATACCGCCGATCACGCCGGAGCCGATCCACATCAGCCAGATCTGGTGGGTATAGATACCCAGCGCGGAAATCAGCAGACCGCCGCACCAGCACAAGGCCGAGACCACGCCCGCTTTACGAGGCCCGGCGTGTTCCAGCCAGCCACCCCAGATCGCTGCCGAGCAGCCGAGGAAGATGAAGAACAGCGTGTAGATCCAGCCGAGCATGGAGATCGGCCAGTCGCAGTTCGACGAAAATACCTGTGCGATGAAGCTCATGTCCGGCGCGCAAGCCACCGGCGCGGTAACGCCCAGCGCCTTGGACAGCGGCAACCAGAACACCGAGAAGCCGTAGGCCATGCCGATGCACAGGTGAATGGCCAAAGCGGCCGGTGGAACCAGCCAACGGTTGAAACCGGGCTTGGCGATGATGCGTTCCTTGGACAGGAACGCAGGCTGGTCGGCTTTGAGGCCGTCCGCCGTGATGCTCGTGCTCATTGTGTATCCCCCAATTGTTAGTATGGTTCGCCAGCCACTGCTCACCCTCGGCCTTATGCACGCAGGCATGACCGTTTTTTTAGGTGAAGCTCCTTGAAGGCGCGACGTTAAGTCGCAGACGGGCGGACGAACTGGCGAAGGTTACCATTCTCAGGTGACAGAAAAACCAAACTGATATCACCTTTTTTCAAGTCATCTGTTCTCGTACGACTCGGGAAGCTGCCAACCCCGCGTCTGCAAAGGCACCACGCCGTTTGCTACTTGTCCCATTTATGCGTGTGAAAAGTTACACGTCGCCTGGGCGTGACTGAACGACGGGTGAACCAAGCGCAAAAAATGGCGTCGCAAGCGGGGGCCGGATTGCACCCACTGGCGCCCGCCGGGCATCCTCAAGCGCAGGCCCTGTGGCGAAGTTGCAGGTGCCGCCGCCGACCCTCGGCAGATGACGCCACACCGAACCGGGTGCCGGCAGCGCTATACTCCCCGGCCATATGACCAATTCGACTAACTACAAGGACTCGCCCATGAAAGCGTTCGGCAAAATCCTGGGTCTGGTACTTCTCGGGCTGTTGCTGATCATTGTGGCGGCAGGTTTTGCCCTGACCCACCTCTTCGATCCCAACGACTACAAAGACGAGATCCGCCAGATAGCCCGCGACAAGGCCCACATCGAGCTGACGCTCAATGGCGATATCGGCTGGAGCCTGTTCCCGTGGCTTGGTCTGGAACTGCACGAAGCCAGCGTCGCCACCCTGGCCAAGCCTGCCGAACCGTTTGCCGACTTGCAGATGCTCGGCCTGTCCGTGCGCGTGCTGCCGTTGTTGCGCCGCGAAGTGCAGATGAGCGACGTGCGCGTCGAAGGCCTCAACCTGCGCCTGAACCGCGACAAGAACGGCCACGGCAATTGGGAAGACATCGGCAAGGTGCCTGTGGAGCCGGGCTCGACTCCACCCGCCACACCGGGCGCGACCGCCAGCGAGCCGACCGTCGCCGTGGAAAAACCGGCGCAACCGATCCGCCTCGACATCGACAGCCTGACCGTCAACAACGCCCGCGTTGAATACACCGATGAGCTGACCGGCAAGCAGTTCAGTGCCGAAAGCATTCAACTGAGCACCGGTCCGGTACACGATTCGACCAATATCCCGGTGAAAGCCACCGCGTTCCTTGGCACCAACCAACCGGTGCTGCGCGTGCGCACCGAGCTCAACGGCGAGCTGCGCTTCGAGCGCGCCTTGCAGCGCTACAAGTTCGAAGACCTGAAGCTGACCGGCGAACTCGCTGGCGATCCGCTGCAAGGCAAGACCATGACCTTCTCCGCGCAAGGCCAGTTATTGCTGGATAAAGCAGCGAACGTCGCCGAATGGACCGGCATCAAGATTTCCGCCAACCAGTTGCGCGCCCTGGGCGAGCTGAAAGCCAACGACCTCGACAAGACGCCACAGATCAGCGGCGGCATCTCCATTGCCCAGTTCGATCTGGCGAAATTCGTCGACAGCATCGGCCAGACATTGCCGGCGATGGGCGAAGGCAGCCTGAGCAAGGTCGAACTGGTCAGCCGCGTTGCGGCTACCCCGACCAGTCTGTCGTTCGACAACATCAACCTGAAACTCGATGACAGCAGCTTCAGCGGCCGCATCGCCATCGAGGACTTCGCCAAACAATCGCTGCGCGCGATTCTCAAGGCCGACACGTTCAACGTCGACCGCTACCTGCCACCGAAATCGGCTCAGGCCAACAACGCCACGCAAACCCGTCAGGCCGAAGTCGCCAGCACCGAGGCTGGCGCCGTCGCAGGCACCACGCCGCTGCCGGACAAACCGAGCAAAACCGCCTGGAGCACCGAGCGTCTGCTGCCGGTCGAACGCCTGGCCAAACTCGACGTCGATACCGACCTGACCTTCGGCCAACTGACCCTCGACAAACTGCCGATCCAGAACGCCGCGCTCAAAGCCACCGGCCAGGGCGGCTTGCTGACGCTGACTAACCTGAGCGGTGATCTGTACAACGGCGGCTTCGTCGCCAACGGCACACTCGACGTGCGCCCAAGCGCGCCGGTGCTCAACCTGCAGACCCGGCTCAACCGCGTGCCGGCGGAAAAAATCATCGAAAGCCAAGGCAAGAATCCGCCGGTCAAAGGTCTGGTAACGCTGACCAGCAGCCTCACCGGCAGCGGCAACAGCCAACAGGCGCTGATCGACACGCTCAACGGCAACGCCAGTTTCGTCATCAACAACGGCGTGCTGCTCAACGCCAACCTTGAACAGCAATTGTGCAAAGGCATCGCCACCCTCAATCGCAAATCCCTCAGCGGCGAGCCACGGGGCAAGGACACGCCGTTCGAAGAGCTCAAGGGCAACCTGACCGTGCGCAACGGCGTCGCCAGCAACCCCGACCTGAAAGTGCGCATCCCCGGCATGACCGTCAACGGTGACGGCGACATCGACCTGCGCGTGCTCGGCATGGACTACCGCGTCGGCATCATCGTCGAGGGCGACACCAGCGCCATGCCCGACCCGGCCTGTCAGGTCGGCGAGAAGTTCGTCGGCATCGAGTGGCCACTGCGTTGCCGTGGCCCGCTGGAACTGGGCGCCAAGGCCTGCCGTGTCGACAATGACCGTCTTGGTCAGGTCGCCAGCAAAATGGCCGGCAACAAACTCAGCGAAAAGATCGACGAGAAACTGGGCGACAAAGTCAGCCCGGAATTGAAAGACGCGTTGAAGGGGCTGTTCAAGCGATGACAGCGGAGCAATTTTCCACGGCGGTGCTGGAGTGGTTCGACCGCCATGGCCGCCACGACTTGCCTTGGCAGCAGGACATCAATCCGTATCGGGTCTGGGTGTCCGAGATCATGTTGCAGCAGACTCAGGTCAGCACCGTGCTCAACTATTTCGAGCGTTTCATGGCGGCGCTGCCAACAGTCCAAGCGCTGGCCGCAGCGCCGGAAGACGAGGTGCTGCACCTGTGGACCGGGTTGGGTTACTACACTCGCGCACGCAATCTGCAGAAGACCGCGAAGATCGTCGTCAGCCAGTACGCTGGCGAATTCCCGCGTGACGTGGAAAAACTCACCGAGCTGCCAGGCATCGGCCTGTCCACCGCCGGGGCGATCGCCAGCATCAGCATGGGCCTGCGCGCGCCAATCCTCGACGGCAACGTCAAACGCGTACTGGCGCGCTTCACCGCGCAAGAGGGCTACCCCGGCGAACCGAAAGTCGCCAAGCAGCTGTGGGCCAACGCCGAGCGCTTCACCCCGCACGATCGGGTCAACGCCTACACCCAGGCGATGATGGATCTTGGCGCCACACTCTGCACGCGCAGCAAGCCGAGCTGCCTGCTGTGCCCGCTCAAGCGTGGCTGTGAAGCGCACATGCTTGGCCTGGAAACCCGTTATCCGATTCCCAAGCCGCGCAAGGCCATCCCGCAGAAACGCACGCTGATGCCAATGCTGGCCAACGGCGAAGGTGCGATTCTGCTTTATCGCCGCCCGTCGACGGGACTGTGGGGCGGTTTGTGGAGCCTGCCGGAGCTGGATGATCTGGAAGATCTGCAACATCTGGCCGATCAGCACTCGCTGACCATGGGCCAGCAGCAGGCGCTGCCGACCCTGATTCACACCTTCAGCCATTTCCAGTTGTCCATCGAACCGTGGCTGGTTCAGGTGCAGGAGGCCAGCCATCACGTGGCCGAGGCCGACTGGCTCTGGTATAACCTCGCCACCCCGCCGCGCCTGGGCCTTGCTGCCCCGGTCAAGACCTTGCTCGAACGCGCGGCCGCCGTCTTGAATGCAGGAGAATCGCCATGACCCGCACCGTAATGTGCCGCAAGTACAAAGAAGAACTGCCCGCGCTGGAACGCGCCCCTTTCCCGGGTGCCAAGGGCCAGGACATTTTCGACCACGTCTCGGCCAAAGCCTGGGCCGACTGGCAGAAACACCAGACCCTGCTGATCAACGAAAAGCGCCTGAACATGATGAACGCCGAAGATCGCAAATACCTGCAGGGCGAAATGGACAAGTACTTCTCCGGCGAGGAATACGCCAAGGCCGAAGGCTACGTGCCGCCAGCCGAATAACCCGCAGATTTCGTAAGCGACGGAATTAATTTAAGAAATTTTCAAAAAGTCGTTGACGTAAATCCGAAAAACCCTTTTAATGCGCCCCGTTGCCCAGATAGCTCAGTCGGTAGAGCAGGGGATTGAAAATCCCCGTGTCGGCGGTTCGATTCCGTCTCTGGGCACCAAATACCGAAAACCCTGAATCGCAAGATTCAGGGTTTTTTTATGCCTGCGATTTGATCCCCCTCCTCTCTTCGTCCTTCGATACACCCGGATTCCAGCTGTACTGGAAAAAACCCGAAATCTGTATCTCTCCGCGCAGATGGCGTTTCGCCAATACTTCACGCAAGCCTTGGCGAGCCAATGACTGGCTCTACTTTGCGCCCCGCAACACTCTGGACTCCTGTAGCCCTCAGAGCGCAAAACCCTGATTTTTTGAATCGATCGGCGTCGCCCGCAAGGTCACTTCCTGTCCAGCAAAAAAATCTGAACCCAACCCACAGGCGAACTGCAGTTAGTGCTTTTCAAACATTCCAGGATGAATGCTGGCGCCCCCGTGCGCTCGGCAAAAGAGCGAAACGGACGACGTATGATCAAGCAACTCATCAATGAAAACAGTTATGTGCAGATCGGCGATCTTTGCAGCGCAACGATCCAGCTGAAAATCGAAGGACTGAATCCCGCCGGCTCCATCAAGCTGAAGACCGCGCACGCGCTGATCACTGATCTTGAAGTCCGAGGACTGATCAACCACAAGACGCGCCTCATCGAATCCTCATCGGGGAATCTGGGCGTTGCGCTGGCCATGGTCTGCGCCGCCAAGGGCTACCAGTTCGTTTGCGTAATCGACCCGAATATTTCCGCGCCGAACCGCAAGCTGATTCACGCCCTTGGCGCGCAAATGCTCATGGTCGATCAGCGTGACGAGAACGGCGGTTATCTGAATTCGCGGATTCGCCTGATCGAACAACTGGTCGCTGACAACACCGACTACATCTGGCTCAACCAGTACAAGAATCCGACCAACCCCCTCGCCCACTATCAAGCGACTGCCAGGTCCATCGCGCGCAAGTTTCCCCAGGTGGATTACCTGTTCGTCGGCGCGGGCACCACCGGCACGCTGATGGGCTGCAAGAACTACTTCGCCGAACATCATCCGCAGACCAAAGTCATTGCCGTCGATACCGTCGGCTCGGTGACGTTCGGCCTGCCGGGCGGCACGCGCCATATCCCGGGGCTCGGCACCAGCCGCCTGCCGGAGATATTCGAGTCGTCGGGCATTCACGACTTCCTGTCGATTCCCGAGGAACAGACGATCAAGGTCTGCCGTTGGCTGGCGCAACGCTACGGCCTGCTCTTCGGCGGCTCCACCGGCACTGTGCTCGCCGGCATCCGCCAGTGGGCGCCGCATATCCGGCCCGACGATGTCGTGGTGGCGATCTCCCCGGACATGGGTGAGCGCTATCTCGAAACCATCTATTCCGACGACTGGGTCACCCAGCGGATCGGCGCAACCGCACTGCAGCCCCTTTTCCCTGAAATCGCTCTGGCACTCTCGGCGTAATCCTCATGACCACACAGAATCCGATCCAGCCGTTCCACGTCATCCCCGGCGCTGTCGTCAAAGACATCCTCAACGGGCTGCGGCATGCAACCATCGACATGGTGGCGCAGACCTACCTGACCCACGAGCGTGGCGAAACCGTTAACCCCGACAGTTATTTCCTGCGTTTCCCTGCGCAACCGGCGAACCGGATCATTGCGCTGCCGGCGGCCATCGTCGACAGCGAGGGCGATCAATCCGTCTCCGGGATCAAGTGGATTGCCAGTTATCCCGACAACATCAAGTCAGGCATTCCGCGCGCATCTGCGGTGCTGATTCTCAACGATCCCGAGACCGGTTACCCCTACGCCCTGCTCGAAGGTGCGCTGATCAGTGCCGTGCGCACGGCGGCGTCGGCGGTATTGGGTGCCTGGTGGCTGAATGGCCAGAACCGCCACGCGGCGACACTTTCGATCATTGGTGGCGGGGTAATCTCAAGAAATATCCTCGAGACTTTCGTCGCCGACGACTGGTCCTTCGACAGCGTGGGCATTCACGATCTCAACGCGGAATCGGCGCAAGCCCTCGCGGAATTTGGTGAACAACTGGGCCTGCCGGATGTACGCCTGCTGTCGCTCGAAGAAGCACTGACTGCCGACATCGTGGTGTTCGCCACCAGCGCGGGCGAGCCGTACGTAAAAAGCCAGGGCACGTTCCGCTCGGGGCAGATTGTTCTGAACATCTCGCTGCGGGATATCGGCGCCGAAATCATCGAGGAAAGTTACAACTACTTCGACGACATCACCCATTGCCTGAAGGCCAATACCTCACCGCATCTGGCCGAGCAGCAATACGGCCATCGCGACTTTGTCACCGGCACAGTGGCGCAGCTGATTCGCGGTGACCTGCATGTCGCCCAGGACAAACCGCTGATCTATTCGCCATTCGGCATGGGCATTCTCGATCTCGCGATTGGCCGGATGATCCACGACATTGCGGTGGCGGCCGGTACGGCAATTGCCATCCCGTCGTTTTTTGGCGAGGAGCGCAGATGGTGAAGGCCCCTGTACACATCGGCCTGGTCGGCTGCGGTTCGCGCGGATTGTCGATATTCGAGCGCCTGTTGAGCCGCGCCGAGGAACGCCCGCAACAACCGATGGTCATCGACATCTTCGAGCCCAACGTGCTCGGCAGCGGCGCGCACTGGCCCGATCAACCGGACTACCTGTTGCTCAACACCGTCGCCGGTCAGCTCGGGGTATTTCCCGACGCAGCAGCGTTCGGTGATCTGACCGACGCCCGGGAACGGCCAGGGCCGGACTTTCTCGCGTGGTGCCGAGCACAGCGCGTCAAGGTTGACCCCGACAGCGGCCTGCTCGCCGCCGACGGTCGCGACGTCGAGCCGGAGGATTTTCTGCCACGGCACCTGCTCGGCGCTTATCTGGCCGACGCCTTCACGCGGATCCTCACGACCGCACCCGGCTGGGTCACGGTCAATCTGCATCGGCATCAGGTCACGGCGGTCGAGCGCAACGAGAACCAGCAATACCTTCTGCTAACCGCCGACGGCGCTGCGGTGACGGTGGATCGTCTGGTGCTGACCGTCGGCCACACCGGACGCCTGCGCCTGGCGGGGCAGAACCGGGTCGACAACGTTTACCCGCTGCCGGGCAGCCTCATCAACGTCGAGCCCGGCGAAACGGTGTTGATCGAAGGGTTGGGCCTGGGCGCCATGGACACCCTGGCGGCGCTGACGGCTGGCAGAGGCGGGATCTACAAACCCATGGCCGATGGCAGTCACACTTACCAGCCGTCGGGTCAGGAGCCGGTGATCTTCATTCAGTCGCGGGACGGGCTGCCTTTTCGTACTCGCCCCAACGGCTTGATTGGCTGCCGGCGCCACACCGCTGTGCTGCTGACGAGCGAGCGTATCGAGTCGTTGCGGCTCAACGCGCACAACCGCCGGCTGGATTTCGAACGGGACATTCTGCCGCTGATGCTGCTGGAGATGCGTGCCGCTGCGGTCGCCGTTCTGCATAAACCCTCAGCGCCACAACAGCTGCTTGAGCAGCTCAGAACCGTCAGCGTTGCCGGCCCAGCAGGTGTTGTCGCCTGCGAAGCTTTGCTGCGCGAGTTCGAAGCGATTGCCGGGGCAATCAATCCGCTGGAGCTGATCTGCCACGCACTGCCCGACAGCGTGACGCCGTACAACTATCACGCGTGGATTTACGACACCCTCGAAGCCGACTTGCATGAAGCACGCCTGGGGCGAGGCACGTCGCCGATCAAAGCCGCCATTGAAGTCTGGCGTGACTTGCGTGACCGGCTGCGTGAGGCGGTCGATTTCGACGGGCTCACCGAAGATTCGCATCGGCAGTTCTATGGCCGCTGGCACAAGGCGATCAATCGTCTGGTCGCCGGCCCGCAGAAGGAGCGCCACGCCGATCTGCTCGCGCTGTGTGATGCCGGTTTGCTGACCTTCCTCAAGCCGGGCTCACGCCCGGCTATCGAACACTTCAAGCGCGTCGCCGGTTACGTCCAGAGCAGCGGCGTCACCCACAGCGACTGCGCGCCGGTGCGTGATCTCGCGCGCCTGGGCCTTGTGCGTCCGCGCACCGATGTGCCGGGCATCGACGGCATCGATGTCGACGCGGCGTGCAACCCGAGGTCGAACAGCGGCGAAGCGGTGCATGACATCTGGGTGCTGGGACCGCTCGCCGAAGGCTCTTGTTATTACAACCACTACGTCACCTCGGCGGGCGCACCTTCGCGGCTGTTCATGGACGCCCATCGAGTCGCCACCGCCATCCTTGAGACAGGAACTCGCGCATGAAACTCTACTATCAGACGCATTCGCCGTACGCCCGCAAGGTACTGGTGCTGGCTCACGAACTTGGCATCGCATCGAGCCTTGAGGTGATACATCACGAGACCAGCCCGACTTCACCGAACGCGACCATTTACCAGGCCAACCCCTTGGGTAAAGTGCCGGTGCTGATGCTGCCCGACGACAGCGCACTGTTTGATTCAATCGTGATTTGCGAATACCTCGATGACCTGAGCGGTGGTGGAAAATTCATCCCGGCAAGCGGCCCCGAGCGCTACAAGGCGCTGCGCCTGCAGGCATTGGCGCAGGGCATGTGCGACGTCGGCATCAAGCTGCGCTGGGAAGTCGAGCGGCGCCCCGAGGCCCTGCGCTATCCAGCGTACGCCGAGGGTCAGGCGTACAAACTCAAGGAGGCGTATCGCTTCATCGAAGAGCACGTCGACCTCAATGGTCCGATCACCGTCGGCCACATCGCCTTGGCGACGGCGCTGGACTGGATCGCTTTCCGTCAACTCTCGGACTTCTCGGCGCAAGCACGCCTGAGCCAGTGGTATCAGACGTTCTGCCAGCGCGCGTCCATGCGGGCGACCGAGTACAGCGGACAGACGCACGATTAAGCCAAGGAAACCGCTATGAGCTCTCTCTTGCTGCAAATGTCACCGATCGCGCTGGTGATCGCGCTGATTCTGATCCTCCGGCGTCCGCCGGTACAAGCGGCGCTGGCCGGTGTCGTGCTGGTGCTGGTGCTGTGGGCGCTGGGCGCTGCCGGGCCGGTGTCGGCGGCGATCTCCTCGGCGATTTTTCAGGACACCACGATCCTGTTTCTCAGCACCGCATGCGTCATCGTCCCGGGGCTGGCCTTCGTCATTCTGGTCGAGCGCGGCGGTGCACCGCAGGCCATCGGCGCATGGGTCAAGGAACTCGGCTGGACACCCCCGGCGCAGGTGATTTTCATCGTGCTGGGCCTGGCGCCGCTGCTGGAAGCGATGACCGGCTTCGGCGTTTCGCTGATCGCCACGGTGCCGCTGCTGATGGGGCTTTTCACTCGCCAATCGGGGATGAAAATTGCCCTCGCCGGCATGGTCATCATGCCGTGGGGCACACTGGGTCTGGCAACGGTGATCGGTGCCCTGCTGGCGCATTTGCCGGCGCAAACCCTCGGCAGCCATTCGGCGCTGATCAGCGCGCCAGTGTTCCTCTGCCTGGCGTCGCTGGCCTTGTGGCAGGCCGGCATCCGCAAGATGACAGCGTGGCTGGGGCTGCTTGTCGTGACTGCCCTGTTCGTTGCCGTGCTGTTTGGCGTCAACCTGTGGCTCGGCCCGGAAGTTTCCGGTGTGCTGGCCGGGCTGGCCGTGGCTTGCGTTGGCCTGGGCATCTCCTGGGCGCAACGGAAAAAACTGGTGCGCTGGCCGAGCGCGGCATGGCCTTATCTGGCCTTGCTGGGAGTGATTGTGGCGTCGCGCGGACTGTTCGTGCTGTCGGGCTGGGATGGCCTGTGGGTTGTCAGGGGCGAACACGTTTCATGGAAGCCGCTGGCGTCTCCAGGGCTGGCGCTGCTGATCGTGACCGTGCTGATGGCGTTCAGGCAAACCGCGGACGCGGGTTTCCCGTGGCCAGCGCTGTTCAACCGGGCGAAGTTTCCGGTCACGACAATCTTCCTGTTCCTGCTGCTCTCCCAGGTGATGGTCAACGCCGGATTCCTTGTCGAGGCGCAAAGCGCGTTGCAATCCATGTCGGGTATTTCGCTGGCGCCGACGATCGCCCTGCTGGCGGGGATTGCCGGTTATGTCACCGGCTCCAACGTCGGCGGCAACACGCTGGTGATGCCGTCCATTGCCGCGCTGAGCAGCGAACACGGGGCGTGGCTGGCGGCAATGGTCAACAGCGCCGCCGGCCATGGCGCACTTGGCTCGCTGTCGATCCTGTCATTGATCACCGGACTTGCCGGTGCCAACCGCCAGGAAGAAAACAGCCTGATCCGCTTCGCCTTCGGTCTGGTGGCGCTGAACATCGTCATAGTTGCTGCAACGGGGATCGTTTTGCTCTACTTTCTGTGAATTGTTTCGAATCATCACAGAGAACTTATGGACAGGTTTGATTTGCCGGACAAGCGCTGGCGGATAGTCAAGGACTGGATTATTCGCCAGATCGACAGCGGTGACCTGGCGGCCGAAGCGAAACTGCCGTCAATCCGCGTTCTGGCGCGGATCTTCGAGACCAGCATCACCACGGTGCAGCGGGCGCTGGCCGACCTCGAGGCCGACGCCTACGTCACGACGGTGCCGCGCGTCGGCTACTTCGTCTCGGCGTCAGGACGGGCAAAACCGTCCGGCGCTTTCGATTTTTCCAGTGTCACCGTCAACGTCAATCATGCGGTGGTCGCGATGCTCTCCGAGGCGGCCTCGCGCACCACCGCATCGCTGAATTCGGCGGTTCTGCACAGCGATCTCACGCCCAACGTGTTGCTCAACAAATGCCTCTCGGTGCTGGCCGCCAGGACTGACAACGCACTGAGCGGTCTGGTCGCGCCACCCGGCCTCCCAGCGCTGCGACGGCGCATCGCCGGGCTGATGCTGACCCGCGGTGTAGTCTGCGGGCCGGACGATATTCTGGTGACGTCGGGCGACACCATCGCTCTGGAACTGGCCCTGGAAGCCGTCGCGTCGAAAGGCGCTACAGTCGCCATCGAAACCCCGACCTATTACGGCATCCTGCAGACCATCGAACGCCTGGGCATGCGCGCCCTGCCGATCCGCACCGACGGCCGCACGGGCCTGGATGTCGATCATCTGGAAGAAGCCCTGAAGCAAAAAAAGGTCGCGGTTATTTTTCTCAACCCGACGCTGCAGAATCCGCGTGGTTTCATCATGCCCGACGAAGCGCGCGCGCGACTTTCCAGAATCGCCCGCGAAGCGGATGTGCCGATCATCGAAGACGACATCTTCTTCGACCTGGTGCCCGAAGCTGATCGGCCGCGCGCCCTCAAGAGCTACGACAGCAGCGGCCAGACAATCTACTGCTCGTCGTTTTCGAAAACCATCGCGCCGGGTTATCGCGTCGGCTGGTGTCTGGCCGGCAAATACCGCAATGCCATCCTCGCGCAGATGTTTTCGCGCAACCTGGCCGTTTCCAGCCTGGCGCAAAATGTTCTCAATGAATTTATCGGCCGTGGCTACATGGACGAGCACTGCGCCAGATTGAGATCGCAACTGTCCTCGCTGGCGAGTTTTGTAGAAACGATGGTGCGCACGGATTTCCCGCTCGGGACCGTCTATGTGCCCCCGCGCGGCGGCTTCATCCACTGGATCGAAATGCCTGCAAACGCCGACATGCCGGCGCTGCAGCAACTGGCCACGGAGCGCGGTTGTCACGTGGCTGGCAGCGGCATCTTTTTCGCCGACGGCCAGGCTTCCACAGGCGTGCGCATCTGCCTTGGCACTGCGCTGACGCCGGCGGTGATCGGCATTCTCAAGGTGATCGCTGAATGCGCCCACCTTGCCGCACGCCCGACGAACCTGCGGCAGATGCCGACTGAACAATTGCAAGAGCCGGCAGTTTCCTGACCGGCTTGCGCGAGCCCTGCTTATGAATCAGAAAAGAACCCGTATTCGCTTGCCGCATCCCCCGCCGTATCGCCCGAGCCGCTGGACATTTTGGCTTACCGTGCTCGCTGGCGTGCTGATTGCCTTAGCCGTGTGTCTTTCGATCTACATGCTTATCGAAAGCTGGATCAGCGGTTCCATCACCACCAACAATCGTGGACCGCGCAGCACCTACACCTTGGCACTGCAACCTCGGCGATACTGGTTCGAGTTCGTTTGGCAGAGCTTCTGGACCGCGTTCATGTTGGCCATCGGTGTGTTCGGGCTGTGGATTTATCGCAAAGGACGGATGCGTAAGCAGAGGCCGAAGGGCAAGCGCTCGCGATGATGCAACTGAGGTGCTTTTTTGAAGCAGCCTCTTACCTGCAGGTTCCTCTCCTTCCAGCGCAACACCAGATCGCTCACTGCAGCGCCGCCAACTCTGCGGCGATTGACTGGGCAAAAGTACGAAATGGACTACGGACATTTAGCCTGTTCCGCGCCTTCCGGTGGCAAAGTCCTGCAACGCCTGTCCCGCCCTTCCTTCCGAACTCGCAGGTTCGCCCGACATACCTGCGCCGCCTTCCCCGGCATGCTTGCGTCTCTGTTTCCAGAATGCGGAAGAACCGATGAGCCAGCTCAAACCTGCTGATACGCAAGACCATAAAATCGATTCACTGCTGGGCGAACTGGGCGAGCTGATTCGCCAGGCGCGGCAAAAAGTGCTACGCGCGGTCGATACGATCCAGGTGCAGACCTGTTGGCAAATCGGCCGGCATATCGTCGAGTTTGAACAACAGGGAGCCCAACGTGCGGGATATGGGAAAAAATTGATTGGCCTACTGGCTAAGGATCTGACCGGGCAATTCGGGAAAGGGTTTGATGAAACCAATTTGTGGAAGATGCGCCTGTTTTATCAAAAATTTCCAATTCGAGACGCACTGCGTCCCGAATTGAGCTGGACCCACTACCGCCGGCTACTGCGGGTCGAAAGCGAGAAAGCGCGCCTGTGGTACATGAACGAATGCGCCGACCTCAACTGGTCAAGCCGCGCCCTTGATCGTCAGATCCTGACGCTCTACTACGAGCGCCTGCTGATGAGCCCGGACAAAGCCGAGGTGGTCGAGGAAGCCACGACCAACATCGACGCGATGAAATGCAATCCGCGGGAATTCATTCGCGATCCGGTCATGCTCGAATTCCTCGGCCTGCCCTCGGCAGGCAAAGTCAGGGAAAGCGGACTCGAACAAGCCCTCATCGATCACTTGCAAAGCTTTCTGCTTGAACTTGGCAAAGGCTTTTCCTTTGTCGCCCGCCAACAACGCATCAGCACTGACGGCGTCGACCTCTATATCGATCTGGTGTTCTACAACTACCTGCTCAAGTGCTTCGTGATCATCGACCTGAAACGCGGCAAGCTCAGCGCCCGCGATGTCGGGCAGATGGACATGTATGTGCGCATGTACGACGAGCTCAAGCGCAGCGAAGGTGACAAGCCAACCGTCGGTATCATTCTGAGCGCGGAAAGCAATGACTCGGTGGCGCGCTATTCCATGCTCAAAGGCAATGAGCAACTGTTCGCCAGCAGCTACAAGACGATACTGCCGAGCGAAGAAGAGTTACGTGCTGAACTCAACCGCGAACAGGCGTTGATCGAAGAACGCATGCTCATTCAATCCAGTGAATGAACCGGCCGGATTGTTCTTGATCAGCGCGGCGACTATGGTTGGCACCTAACCGCCGAGGTCAAGCGCCATAGGCAGCAAGCCCCCATTCGAGTTGGAAGACGCAGAGTTGAGCCAACCAGTTTTGAATGCAGCTGAAGGCACGTCCTTCAAGGAAACTGCCGACGACGGCTACGCACTCGGCGGCTTCACCTGGCGCCACAGTTCGCCCGATCCACAGCGCCCGGTGGTCATCATCAACGCCGCCACCTCGGTGCGCTGTCGGCACTATTCACGGTTCGCGGCCTACCTGTTCAGCCATGGCTGCGATGTGATGACATACGATTACCGGGGCATTGGCGAATCACGCAGCGAATCGATCAAAGGGCTGCGCGCTTCGTGGACTGACTGGGGCGCGCTGGATTTCGAAGCGATGCTCAAACGCGCGCAGCAGGAGTTTCCCGGTCAGCCAATCGATGTGGTCGCCCATAGTTTCGGCGGATGCGCGGCGGGCCTGGCCGAGTCGGGCAACGTGATCCGACGATTGGTAAGTGTCGGTGCGCAGTTCGCTTACTGGCGCGATTACGCGCCTCAACATCGCTGGCGGATGTTCGGCAAGTGGCATGTGGTCATGCCTTTGATGACGCTGCTCTGCGGCTATTTCCCCGGCAAACGGCTGGGTTGGCTGGAGGACACGCCAACCGGCGTAGTTTGCGACTGGAGCACACCCACCGCGCGTTACGAGCAACGCCCAAGCGGTCGCGCACTGATGAAAAAGGCGGGCGCCCCGCCGTTCGCCAAGGTCCGCGCGCAGACTCTGGCCATCAGCCTCAGCGATGATCCTTACGGCACGATCCCGGCGATCGAACGCCTGCTCGGCTACTTCAGCAACGCGGCAAAAACCCATCTGCGCATTGCGCCGCAGGACATCGGCGAACGACAAGTCGGACATTTCGGCTTTTTTCGCAGCGCATACCAAGCCACACTATGGCCCATTGCTCTGACCTGGCTGCAGACCGGCGCACTGGCCGCCGATACACCCGGCCGACAAGTGCCACGCAGCTGAGCCCCTCTCAACGCACGACGGAACACATCATGGCCTCCGCCAACAAGCAGCAAAAACGCGCCACCCGGGCCAAAGCCAAGGCCAAGCAGAACCGCACCAAGCGTGCCGAAGCGCCGGTCGAGCTCGACCCGAACGACGACCGCATCGATTTCGAATCGGTGGACCTGACCGAGCTGTTCAAGAAAATGATCGACGCCGAGAAGATCAGCCAACAGGCCATGTGCACCGCGTTCCTTGAAGATCCGCTGCTGGAACTGGTCTATGAGCAGGAAGGTGAGGAAGGCGCGATGGATTTCATCCTCGCCGCGCTGATCGAGTATCGCCAGTGGTCGCAGGAAACCGACGAGGCTGGCGCATTGGCGTGGATCGAATCCCCGGCCTTCCAGGCTGACTATGTAGCGGCATCCGACGCGATCGCTGCACAAACCCAACAGAAGAACTGAGCTCCCATGGCATCCCTGAACAAGCAACAGAAACGCGCCAAACGCGCCAAGGCCAAAGCCAAGCAGATCCGCATGGTCGGGCGCAAACCGCTGGATCAGGACGAAGACCTCGGCCACCTCGCCGAGCCGATCCCGGAATACACCCTGGCGATGTTCAGCAAAATGCGCGACGCCGAAGCCGTCAGCCGCAACGAAATGCTGCTGACCCTGCTGCGCGAACTGGCCTTCATCATCGTCGACCATCCTGAACTGCTCGACATGGAAAACGCCGACAACGAAGGCATGGCCGCCACCCACCTGGCCGCCGATATGCTCATCGACTACCGCATGTGGGCCGACGGCATGACCATCGAACAGGCCCAGGCCTGGCTGAGCGAGCCGCAGTTCATTACGGATTTCGGCGTGGCGCTGGATGCTTATGGCAAGTCGGTAGAGCCCCAGGAAGACAAGAGCGAATAAGCCCTTCTCAGAAACAAAAAACGGCCGCTAGTCATCCCTGACAGCGGCCGTTTTTGTTTGGATGACCTAGCTACTCTTTGTCCGGTGACGATGTATATCCCATTGACATATCCCCAGCACGATCTATCCTGAGCTAATCACAGGAACAGACCCGGGAGCTCGAATATGGAGCAGACCACAATTTTCATGAGCAACAGAAGTCAGGCAGTCCGACTGCCAAAGGCAGTTGCGATGCCCGCCGACGTTAAACGAGTGGAAGTCATCGCGATTGGCAGAACACGCGTCATTACGCCTGCTGGAGAAAGCTGGGATAGCTGGTTTGATGGCGACAGCGTCAGCCCTGATTTCATGGCTAACCGTGAGCAACCCACTGAACAGGAGCGCGAGTCGTTCTGATGATCAAGTACATGCTGGATACAAATATCTGCATCTTCACCATCAAGAACAAACCACAAATTGTCCGGGAAGCCTTCAATCGACATTCCGGGCAGTTGTGCATCAGCGCTATCACGCTTATGGAGCTTATTTACGGTGCTGAAAAGTCGGCGGCCCCGGAGAAAAATCTGGCAATTGTTGAAGGATTTGTCGCGCGACTGGATGTCTTGCCTTTCGATAACGACGCAGCCGCACAGGCCGGGATGGTTCGATCTGAACTCGCGAAGGCTGGAACGCCGATCGGGCCATACGACCAAATGATCGCTGGCCACGCACGCTCACTTGGACTCATTGTAGTGACGAACAACGTACGGGAGTTTCAACGCGTTTCCGGTTTGCGAATCGAGGACTGGGTTTAACCTGACTGGAAAGCTCAGAAACAAAAACGGCCGCTAGTCATCCCTGACAGCGGCCGTTTTTACATCACGCGTTACGACTCAGTTCAACACCACCGCACCACGCTTCTCCAGCTTGCGACGGCGCGACACCAGCAGACCAGCCGCTACCACCATAACGCTCAGCAGACCGGTGGCGAGGATTTCCACGCGGTGGGCTTCCTGGAACAGCATGATGGTCAGCGCGGCGACGATGAAGATGATCACCGCCCAGGTCAGACCCGGGAACAGCCACATGCTGAAGACGATCTTCTCGCCGCGCGCCATGCGCTGTTTGCGCATGCGCAGTTGCGAGAAGGCGATCACCAGGTACACCAGCAGGGCGATGGCGCCGGAGCTGGCCAGGAGGAACTCGAACACCGCTGCCGGAGCCACATAGTTGGCGAAGGTGCAGAGGAACGCAGCGCCGGTGGACAGCATCACCGCCCAGTAAGGCGTGCCGCTCTTGTTGGTGCGGGTCGACATGGCCGGGGCATCGCCGCGCTTGCCGAGGGAGAACAGCATGCGCGACGAGGTGTACAGCGCCGAGTTCAGGCAACTGGTCACCGCCACCAGTACGACGATGTCGACGATCATCTTCGCGTTGGGAATGCCCATGCGCTCAAGCACGGTCTGGTAGGAACCGAGGTTGGCCAGGGTAGGATCGTTCCACGGCACCAGCGCCACCACGATGAAAATCGAAACCAGATAGAACAGGCCGATCCGCCAGATCACCGAGTTGGTCGCCTTGGAGATCTGCTTGCCTGGGTCCTTCGATTCCGCCGCCGCGATGGTGACGATCTCGGTGCCCATGAACGAGAACATGGTGGTCAGTATCGCGCCCAGCACAGCGCCCATGCCGTTGGGCAGGAAGCCGCCACTGTCGAACAGATGCGACACACCGCTGACCTGACTGGTCGGCAGGAAACCGAAAATCGCCGCCAGACCGAGGCCGATGAAGCCGATGATCGCCAGCACCTTGATCAGGGCGAACCAGAACTCGAACTCGCCGTAGTTCTTCACGCTGAACAGGTTGGTCACGGTCAGCAGCATGGTGATGACCAGCGCGAAAGCCCAGATGTCCACGCCCGGAAACCACGCGTGCAGGATGGTTGCGGCGGCGTTGGCTTCCAGCGGAATCACCAGCACCCAGAACCACCAGTACAACCAGCCGATGGTGAAACCGGCCCAGTGACCGATCGCGCGGTCAGCGTAAGTCGAGAACGAACCGGTGTCCGGCGAAGCCACGGCCATTTCGCCGAGCATGCGCATCACCAACACCACCAACGTACCGGCGGCGGCGTAAGCCAGCAGCACGGCCGGGCCGGCGGCAGCAATGGCGTGGCCGGAGCCGACAAACAGACCGGCGCCGATCACACCGGCGATCGACAACATGGTCACATGACGCGGTTTGAGCCCCTGTTCGAGGCCAGTGGAGCTTGGGGTACTGCTCATAGAGACTACCTTTGCAAGGAAAGCGAGTGCGTCCGGCGCGTCTGTAAATTCTTTCTCGTAAAAAGAATCCAACGGCCTGTTCCTTATTCTGCACGCAATATTTGCGCCAAAATGTTTCAAGTCCTTGAGTGCCGGGGGCTTCGGCATCCGATGCAAGTCATTGAGTTTAATGGCTATTCGCCAGAACGTTACCCGGCGACTCACTTTCAAGCCGAATCCGCGCACCAGAAACGCACAGAAAAAGTGTGCGGCGCACAGAAAAAGGGCGAATAAGGAACGTTCGGCCGGATAGCGCTTCCAACACCCCGCCAAAGCTGGCAACATCGCGCCTTTTTTTACGCGGCACCCACGGGTTTGCATGATCAAACACCCGTTCGGTTGTTGATGGGGCGACAGTCTGCTGCGCCGATGCGACAACCCGCCACATGCCACCCGTTTACCGCTCGTAGCGCTGTTGGCTGCCATTGAAACGCTATGCTAGCTTGGCCGCCTCGCCAGAAAGGCCCGCCAACAGCAGGAGCGCAACATATATGAGGAACGCACATGGCTGAGGCCACGCCCGCGCTTGAAATCCGCAACTTGCACAAACGCTACGGACAGCTGGAGGTGCTCAAAGGCATCTCGCTGACCGCCCGCGACGGCGACGTGATCTCGATCCTCGGCTCTTCCGGTTCCGGCAAGTCCACGTTCCTGCGCTGCATCAACCTGTTGGAAAATCCGCATCAGGGCCAGATCCTCGTGGCCGGTGAAGAACTCAAGCTCAAGGCCGCGAAGAACGGCGAACTGGTCGCCGCCGACGGCAAACAGATCAATCGCCTGCGCTCGGAGATTGGTTTTGTATTTCAAAACTTTAATCTGTGGCCACACATGAGCGTGCTCGACAACGTCATAGAGGCCCCGCGCCGCGTGCTCGGCCAGAGCAAGGCCGAGGCCATCGAAGTCGCCGAAGCGTTGCTGGCCAAGGTCGGCATCGCTGACAAGCGCCACGCCTATCCGGCGCAATTGTCCGGCGGCCAGCAACAACGCGCCGCCATCGCCCGCACGCTGGCGATGCAGCCGAAGGTGATCCTGTTCGACGAACCCACCTCCGCGCTTGACCCGGAAATGGTTCAGGAAGTACTTAGTGTCATCCGCGCATTGGCCGAAGAAGGCCGCACCATGCTGCTCGTGACCCACGAAATGGGCTTCGCCCGCCAAGTCTCCAGCGAAGTGGTGTTCCTTCATCAGGGCCTTATAGAAGAGCAAGGATCGCCACAGCAGGTGTTCGACAACCCGCTTTCGGCGCGCTGCAAACAATTCATGTCCAGCAACCGCTAACGGAGCAACATGCATGCAGAATTTCAAGAAGGTCTTCCTGGCCGCCGCCGTCACCCTCGCATTCAGCGCCGGTGCCATGGCTGAAACCCTGAAGATGGGCATCGAAGCGGCCTACCCGCCGTTCAACAATAAAGACGCCAGCGGCCAGGTGGTCGGCTTCGACAAGGAAATCGGCGACGCCCTGTGCGCGAAGATGAAAGCCGAATGCTCCGTCGTCACCTCTGACTGGGACGGCATCATTCCGGCGCTGAACGCGAAGAAGTTCGACTTCCTGATCTCCTCGCTGTCGATCACCGAAGAGCGCAAAGCGGCGGTGGACTTTACCGACCCGTACTACTCGAACAAATTGCAGTTCATCGCGCTGAAAAGCGTCGACTTCAAGACCGACAAGGACTCGCTCAAGGGCAAGACCATCGGCACCCAGCGCGCAACGCTGGCCGGCACCTGGCTGCAAGACACCTACGGCGGCGACATCAAGGTCAGCCTCTACGACACCCAGGAAAACGCCTACCTCGACCTGACTTCCGGTCGCGTCGACGCGATCCTCGCCGACAAGTACGCCAACTATGACTGGCTGAAAACCGACGCCGGCAAGAACTACGAGTTCAAGGGCGACCCGGTGGTGGAAAGCGACAAGATCGGCATCGCCGTGCGCAAGGGTGACAACGAGCTGCGCAACAAGCTGAACGCAGCCCTGAAGGAAATCGTCGCTGACGGTACCTACAAGAAAATCAACGACAAGTACTTCCCGTTCAGCATCTATTGATCTGACCTGTGGGACCGGCGCCGTGATCAAGCGGCACCGGCTCCCGACTTTGCCTGCCGCAATTTGAACAGAAACCCATGATTATCGACCTCTACGGATTCGGCCCGGCGCTCGCCGCTGGTGCGCTGATGACCGTCCAACTGGCCCTCACTGCCCTGTGCCTGGGCCTGGTGCTCGGCCTGCTCGGCGCCTTGGCCAAGACTTCCCCGTACAAGCCGCTGCAATGGCTTGGCGGCACTTATTCGACGCTGGTACGCGGCGTACCGGAATTGCTCTGGGTGCTGTTGATCTACTTCGGTACGGTCAACCTGATGCGCAGCCTCGGTGAGTACTTCGGCAACCCCGACCTGCAACTCAACGCCTTTGCCGCCGGTGTGATCGCACTGGGCCTGTGCTTCGGTGCGTACGCCACGGAAGTGTTTCGTGGCGCCCTGCTGGCCATCCCCAAGGGCCACCGTGAAGCCGGCCAGGCCCTGGGCCTGTCGAAGTGGCGGATTTTCACCCGGTTGATCATGCCGCAGATGTGGCGCATCGCCCTGCCTGGCCTGGGCAACCTGTTCATGATCCTGATGAAAGACACCGCGCTGGTATCGGTCATCGGTCTGGAAGAAATCATGCGTCACGCGCAGATCGGTGTGACCGTGTCGAAACAACCGTTCACCTTCTATATGGTCGCGGCAATCATGTACCTCGGCCTGACGGTGCTGGCGATGACCGGCATGCACTTGCTGGAAAAACGCGCCGCCCGCGGCTTTGCGAGGAGCGCGCAATGAACTGGGAAGTCATCATCAAGTGGCTGCCGAAACTGGCACAGGGCGCGACGCTGACGCTGGAACTGGTCGCCATCGCGGTCATCGCCGGCCTGCTGCTCGCCATTCCGCTGGGCATCGCGCGCTCTTCGAAGCGTTGGTACGTGCGTTCGCTGCCCTACGCCTACATCTTCTTTTTCCGCGGCACACCGCTGCTGGTGCAGCTGTTCCTGGTCTATTACGGCCTGGCGCAGTTCGACGCGGTGCGTGAAAGCGCTTTGTGGCCGTACCTGCGCGATCCGTTCTGGTGCGCGACCGTGACCATGACACTGCATACGGCGGCGTACATCGCCGAAATTCTGCGTGGAGCCATTCAGGCAATTCCACACGGTGAAATCGAAGCTGCGCGGGCCTTGGGCATGTCCAGGCCCAAAGCGATGTTCTACATCATCCTGCCCCGTGCCGCGCGCATCGGCCTGCCGGCCTATAGCAACGAGGTGATCCTGATGCTTAAGGCCAGCGCTCTGGCCAGCACCGTGACCCTGCTGGAACTGACCGGCATGGCCCGCACGATCATCGCCCGCACTTATCTGCCGGTTGAGATCTTCTTCGCCGCCGGTGTGTTCTATCTGGTCATGGCTTACGTGCTGGTACGCGGCTTCAAGCTGCTGGAGCGCTGGCTGCGCGTCGATGCCTGCCAAGGCCGCTGATACTTCCCACGTGCTGACGGGCGAGGCTCTACTCGCCCGCTTCACCGCGCTGGATGCTTTCTTGATTAAGCATCAGGCGCTGTGGAAACCACGTCCGTTCACCCATCTTTTGCTTGCCTGGGAAGCTTCTTATCCCGAACTGTCTGCGTGGCTACGCGGGCGATCGCTGGAAGATGCAGAACGCGCGCATAACCATCCTGCTGATCTTGTCGATGCGCCAGAGCCGTTCGCTTCATTGGCGAAGTTGTCGGCAGAGTTGAGTGCGGTCGGTGGGTTGCCGGGGCGTGCGCTTGAAGCTGCCGGGCATCGCTTGAATGTCGATGTGCCTGGGCGCAAGTGGCAGCAGATCGAGGCGTTTGCCGGTCGCCTATCCTTTGCCTCGCAGCCGACGCATTGGCTGGACTGGTGCTCCGGCAAAGGGCATCTGGGACGGCGCCTGTTGGGTGCCGGGCAACAATTGACTTGCGTTGAATACGATCCGGTGCTGGTCGCCAGCGGTCAGGCCTTGAGTCAGCGTCATCATCTGCACGCTTTGCATGTCGAACAGGATGTACTCGCGGCAGACGCCCCGGCCGTATTGAACGCCGCCCACACCCCCGTTGCCCTCCACGCTTGCGGTGATCTGCACGTGCGCTTGATGCATTTGGCCAGTGCTGCCGGCTGCCAGCAAATGGCGATCGCGCCCTGCTGCTACAACCGCATCAGTCGCAACGAATATCACGCCTTGTCCTGCGCAGGATCGGCATCGCTTCTACAGCTCTCGCTGGAAGATCTGTCGCTGCCGATGAGCGAAACCGTCACCGCCGGTGCGCGCGTCCGACGTCAGCGCGACACCTCGATGGCTCGTCGCCTGGCTTTCGACCTGCTGCAACGGCAAGTGCGCGGCGTCGATGAATACCTGCCAACGCCCTCCCTGCCCAGCGCCTGGCTGGATAAACCGTTTGCGGACTATTGTCTCGATCTGGCAGCACTGAAGGAGTTATCCACAGTCGGCTCGCCAGACTGGTCGACACTCGAAGCCGCCGGTTGGCAGCGGTTGGCCGAAGTGCGCAACCTGGAATTGCTCCGCGGTTTGTTCCGACGACCGCTGGAGCTTTGGCTGAATCTGGATCGGGCACTTTTCCTCGCAGACCAGGGATACGTCGCACGCCTCGGCACCTTTTGCGACACCTCACTCACACCGCGTAACTTACTGCTGCTCGCCGAACGCGCTTAAAACGTTACGGCCTGTGGATAACTCTGTTGATGGATTTTCCATGGATCCAATATCTGCGCCTGTTTCGTCGACTTAACAACACTGGTCATTTTTTGTTCACATAAATAAAAACCGGCAAAACAGGGATTTGCGAACAAGATGAGAATGGCTTCACAAAACGTCGCCCAAGCAGTGCTCGCGCCTCTCAGTTGTGCATAAGCTGCCAATCAAAACGACATAACCGACGAATATTGGGCTGGCCGAGTGAATAACTGCAGGGTCTCGAAAGCCCAGACTCAACCGTACGCCCTGCATAAATGCCTTACTGCGCTTGAGGTACAAAAGCTGCGCATTAATTTGCGCAGGGCCTGATTTTTCCGGAATGCAAAAATAGTCTGAATTCAGGGGTTTACAGGATCTACCCAATCGCTATAATCGTCGCCCACACGCCGGTATAGCTCAGTTGGTAGAGCAACTGACTTGTAATCAGTAGGTCCCGGGTTCGACTCCTGGTGCCGGCACCATACAAAACAAAGCCCCTGCAGAAATGCAGGGGCTTTGTTGTTTCTGAGTCAGCCAAGAAGTCAACTATGGGGATCAGGCAGGATGCAAATCCCGCAACGCCTCAGGATGCTGACTTGCGACCCGCAAGAGAGTCTGCGCTGCACCCGTCGGTTGCCTGCGCCCCTGCTCCCAATCCTGCAACGTCCGCGCTTATGCCTCGCAGTATCTGCAGGAGCCAAGCAAGGCACTGATCGATGATGTGGTGAAAGTAATGGATGCGCCACCAGACAGGCATTGATGCAAACCGCCATTCGAAGCCCTCGTTGATGCGAGGGCTTTTTGCATTTCAGGCCTGCCGAAAACATGCCGGCCTTCCTCAAGATCCCTTGATGCGCGGACATAACCGACTTCCCTCCTGCATCTATCCAGATAACCCGCCAGCCACTGGAGCGTTCTTGGCCAACGCCTCGGCTGCCCAGCAGCCAAACGGGAACTAACGCCGAGCGCAACACTCACTTACAAAGCGCGGCGCTATAGAAGAGTCATCTCGCTTCATCACGTCAGCACAACGGACTGAATGCATGACATGGACCAAGAGACCATCGATGAACTCAACATCAGAAACGCCAAACGGCTGCGCACGATCGCAAATCAGGGACTTTTCTGACTGTCGAAACATTGCTCAAGGCGCTGTATTCATTATCGCGTCGGGTAACTCCGCGAAGGACTTTCCCATTGAACAGTTTGCCGATATCCCGATGATCACGGTGAACGGCGCGATATCCATGTTCATGGGAACAGGCATCAAGCCGTTCTTCTACGCATGCACCGACACCAGTTTTTCGCTACAACAGCCTGACTTGTTTGCCTATGCGATGCGCACCAGTCAGCGAGTAGCTCTCTGGGCTCGCCAGGCCCAGGAACTGGCCGTTGAACCGACAGGTGATCTCTATCTTCTGAAGAAAGCGCCCAAACCAACCCTGACTGAATGGCTACTTCGCAACAACCAGGATCTGGTACGTAATCGAGCTGTTTGGGGTAGCCGAAACCGCAGTATCGGGTTCAGCAAAAACCTGGCCCATGGTTTTTTTGATGCCCGCACAGTCTTGTATCTCGCACTCCAACTTGCCTATCACGCAGGCTTTTCAAAGGTGATTTTGGTGGGAGCGGATATGAACCAGTCGGCCGGGCGTTTTTACGAGACTGATGGAAGCTCTATCTCCCCGTGCGGGCTGGACCAGCATTTTCATTCCAGAATTCTTCCATCTCTGAAACTCATGTCCGACAAAGTCATCGACAGTAAATTTGCCGTTTACAACTTGTCGCCCTCTTCGCGAATTCCATCCAGCGTCATTCCCGTCACAACGCTCGACGAAGTCAAAGCGATAATTCAGACCTGACTGATCTCGAATACAAACGAAATTCTGCCCTCACTTGCGCTCCAGACATAGCGCAAATGCTTGCCCTGCTTCGGAATCGATACCGCCGGCGGCCGAAACGCCGCAACGCACTCATGCCCGGGCAACCGCACGCTGTTATAGAGCAAGCCCCACGACTCGGCGTCGCGCAGTCGTTGCGCGAACAGTTGTGATGGGCCATAGGCTTCAGGATCAGGCTGATGCAGATGATCAAAGCCATGGCGAATATCATGCAGCGGCCTGATCACCTGATTGAAGTAAGTACGCATGGTCAATTCGAGATTGGCTTCCCGGGTCGCCGCGAGAAAACGTTCCTGGTGAAAACAGGTTTCGGCGATCGCCGCAGCCTGGCTGCTGGCGGCGTAATAGACGCCGAAGGTGCCGTCACTGAAACGGCTGCGTTTGCCGACGTGAGTGAACGCGGCCATCACCGGGCTGGAACCAGGACCGGACAGGCGATCTTCGGGACGTACGCGGGCAAGGACGCCGGCCTGTTCGACCAGCCGATCATTGGTCAGTGCTTCGATGGCGTAGGCAACTTCGAGGTCCTCGGGGTCGAGGACGTCTTCGAACAGTGCAATCGGCGGGAAGCTGCTGTTGACGATGCGATACGCCCGCGGCCATGGCACATCCACCGGCGCCGGCGCTTTCAACCGCGCACTCCGTCGAGGTAGCGGCGCACATCGGCGATATCGACCACCCGGCCCGCCAGCATGTAATCCAGCGCGGTTTTGCCGTTGAACGGTGCCGCCGTGTTGGGGCTGCTGACCCAATCGTAGGCGCGCTCGCGGCTGTTGCTGAAGATGATGCTCAGCGCCTTGTGAATACCCATCAGGTAAGAGATGCGCTCGAGGGTGTCATGGGGCAGGCGTATGTCTGGCAGGTGTTTGTATTTATAGAACGTGGTGTTGCCGACTCCTCCGAGCAGGGTGCGTTGTTGCTCGGCATTGCAGCCCCAGTGCTCCATGAGGTTGAAGAAGAACTTCAGCGCAACGCGCCCGGCTTCGGGGGCGTCGAGTTGTTCGCGTGGGGTGAGAGCTGGGGATGAGGTAGGCATAGACGCCTCCTGATTTTTTGTCTTAGCTGAAGACTAGTACATAACTGTAATTTTTTAGTATTTTGGTACACAAACGAACGAATCGTAACAATCAAACGCACAGAAGCCGGAGTTAAGCCGGCTTATGTATTTCTGCGCTATTGAAACAGTTCTGAATGACTCCCTAAATCCACGAACGTGATCAAATCTGGACGTGTGTTCTCGTAAACCATCAGAAAATCGCCACCGATATGACACTCGCGGAATCCAGACCAATCTCCAGTCAGCGCATGATCCAGATATTCTGCCGGTAACTGCTGCCCCAGGAACAACATTGCCATCACCTTCCGAACGTCGTTCATATCTCGCCTTCCGGCACGGTTATAACGATCCCAAGACTTCTTGAATTCAGAAGTATGTGCACACTGTTTAGGTCGATCAGCGCGTTTTTGTGTTTTCTCCTGTTTCGCCATCAGCATTCCTCAGCATGTCGTCTATCGAGTCGAAACGCTGACGGATTTCTCGTGCTTCCATCATTGCGCGGGCCGTCTTCTCCGATGGAACTCGCACCTCGAAGGGAAGCCCCTGAGTAGCAACAACCTGTCGCAGAAAAAGTCGCATGGCGTCGCTAATGCTCAGCCCGCAAGCGTTCAAGACTTCAGTGGCACGCGCTTTCAAATCCTCATCAATGCGGCAGCGCACATCGGTAGTTTTCAGTAGTGCAGCCATTTCAATTACCTCATCGTGGTTTTGTAGCTACATCAGCGCTACCCCTGCATTGTGTTCGGAGTGATCTTTGTGGGTCAATGCGAAGTTGATCGGTGGTTATCTACCACCATGGCTCGCATGTCAGACATCCATTTCAACTCCTTTGACTGTTGGGCGCTATCAGCTGAATCGTTACTTTACCTGAGACCTATCTGCGTATGACGCAGGCAAAAAGCTAGGAAGATGTAAGCTGTTTCTCTTCGAAAAGAATCTCCCCGCGCACCAAAACCACGCACTTTTTTGACCTTCATCACCCCCACTTCACCAAAAACCCCGATCCTCTGTCAGCCTCCAGCCATCGGCGGGGAAATCAATTCGCTACTAAATCCGCGACAACTATGCTCAGGTGCAGGAATATAGCCGGCATATGGCGCCGTTTCGGTCGTTTCGTACACAACAATACCCAGCCCACTTCAGGGGGCATTACCCATGGATAGCAGAACCTTACGCAACCTCATGCGCATCGTGCAGACCGGCTCGTTGTCGGCCGCAGCCGAGCATTCGTGCCTGACCGTGCAGGCGTTGGCCGCACAGTTGAACAAGGTCGAAGAGCAGTTCGGTTTCCGCTTGTTTCGCCGTTCCAACAAGGGCCTGACGCTGACGCCGCAAGGCACGGAGCTCACGCCTTACATCGACAAAGTGCTGATTGCCACGCGACAGATGGAAGAAAAGGTCGAGGCGCTGAAGGTACCCGGGCAGCGAACATTGAAGGTCGCGTTGAACAACACCCTGTCGCCTGATTTCAACCGGCGCATGATCGGGCGCCTGATCGAGGTGTTTCCCGATTATCAGATGGAGTTCAGCTACGCCGAGTCGATGGAAAACCTCAGCAAGCTGAAGAACGAAGATTTCGACCTTGCCGTGCTGATCGGCCCGCAGCGGCCGGGGCTGCCGAGCATCGTCCTGCCGGATGTGCAGGTGCAGGTGGTCGGTGCGCATTGTGGTCAGGAAAACGATCCGCTGACCTTGCTGGGCAACAAGTTTCAGGTGCGTCCTGCGGAAGATTGTCCGTATTCCCACAGTTTTCTGCGCTTTCTCGACGCCGGACTGGGCAATCACGAGAACGGCCAGCGCATGGTCTATTCCTGCAGCGAAACCCTGACGCTGTCGTTGATCACGCAGATGGATGCGGTCGGCATGGTCTCGCGTGAAGCGGCGCAGAAGAACGGTCTGACGATTTTTCCCGGTTTCGAGGATTTCCTCGAAGTGCGCCTGGCGGTAAACAACCCGGAGTTGTCCCACCAGGCGCTGAACGACGTCGTTGATCTGCCGCTACATGAACGAGCCGAGCGCAATGTACGCAGCCGTCCCCACCGCCACACTGAGAAAGAGGTTTTTGCTGAAATACGCACATAGCAACGTCGGAATTGCAGCATAGAATTCCGGGCGATCGAGCTGGATCTGCCGGTCCTTGATCAACAAGGGCGTGAGGCTGATCGCAGCGACGATCGCCACCGGCAGATATTCCAGCGCCCGCGCCACGAAGGGCGGCCAGTGGTCGGTGTTGATCTGCAGCGGCAAGGCGCGTGGCAGGAAGGTCACCGCCATCATCAGCACCACCACCAGAATCAGGAACGTTTGGTCAGGCATACACCCACTCCGCAGCCCACAAACGTGGCGATAAATACGTTGAAGGGCGAACTTCCGATCAGGCTCAGCGCGCCCATGCAGACCACGGCAGCAGCGGCCGCAATCAATTTGTTACGCGTGTTGCACAGCGAGACCAGCACGTAGAGCATCATCGCCGTCAGCGCGTAATCGAGCTGATATTTGATCAAGTGCGCCGCGTACTGCGCGCAGACCGCACCGAGCAGACCGCCGAGCACCCACGAGGTGTGGCAGAACAGGTTGAAGCCGATCAGGTAACGCACATTGACCGGTGCGCCCGTGCCGAGCTTGACGCTGTGAAAGGCGAAGGATTCATCGGTCAGGCCACCGGCGTAAGCCCAACGCTCCATGCGGCTCAAGCCCAATGCACGCAGGGCTTTGGCCATGTACACCGACATCAGCATGTGCCGCGCATTGATCAGGAAAGTGGTCAGCACAATGGTGGTCAGCGACGCGCCGCTGGAGATCAGCGCCAGCGCGGCGAATTGCGAAGCGCCGGCATAGACAAACAAGCACATCGCCACCGGCAGCCACATCGGCAGGCCGGCGTTTACCGCCATCAGCCCGAAAACAAACGACACGGTGAAATACCCGGCGACCACCGGGCTGGCTTCGGCAAACGTGCGCGACGGCTGATGAGTCGCCATCAGCGGCGCGCTGCCGGACCTTTCATTCATAGATCCCTCTCAAATGTTCGTTCGCCGTGAGGCTCGCAAAAACCCTGGGCGGTCCAGAATCGCTTGCCCGCGAGGTTAGCATCGTCGACGAACAGAAACATCCGCAGCACCCCGACCCTTTTCATGTCGGACGACGCTGCTTCGACCAAACGCTGGCCCACGCCCTGGCTGCGGTAGCGCGGGCTCACGGCCAGATGGTTGATCGTGCCGCGACTGCCGAGCATGCCGCCGAGTACCGCGCCGACGATCTCGCCCTCGACATCGAAAGCCAGATACGCCGTGGTGGTTTTCTGGATCAACACGCCGCGCAGGCATTTGGCGTCCTGCCATTCGCAGAACGACACTTCATCGAACTGACGGAAGAAGCGCTCCATGCGTTGCGCATCCTTGGCGGTGGCGCGGCGCAGTACCACTGGCGTCGAGCACTCGACGCCGTCGATTGGGGTGATCTGATTAGCGAACAATGTCGAAAGCGGTCCCGGGCCGCGAGAAGGAAATCGCCAGAATCTGCCGGTACGCCATGGCATGGGCGTGGGTATTGCGCGCCGGGGTCACGTAATGGCGCATGTCGCGATCAAGGAAATAGGTGGTATCGAGAATTTCCTCGTAGGTGGTCGCCGCCAGTTGCTGCTGATGAATGTCGTACAAACGACTCTCAGCGCCCTCGACATTATTGCGCCCCCAGAAGTGCACGCCGCTGAACGGATAGCCGTCGCAATGAATGCCTTCAGGGGTGATTTCCAGCTGTTTGCCGGGTTTGATCTCGATGCGGATCTGATGGATCTGACACTGCCAGATTTCATCGTGCAACTCTTCCGGCAGCACACTTTTGTACACTTCGAAATCGGTGTCGATCAGGCTGCGCATCACCGGCGAAGAGATCACTTCTTCGGAAAAGTCCTGGAAGTGGCGCACCACGCCACCGACGTAAGCGTTGTTCTCTTTCGATTGCACGTAAGCGCGATGCTCAAGTTGCTTGAGCTCACGGGTTTTCGGGTTGTATTCAAAGTCGCTGTAACGACGATAACGCATGCCGGCTTCGGCCTGACCGTAGTAGCTGTCAGGCTCCATGTTTTCCCAACTTTTGGTCAGTCTGACGAAGTCGGCAAAATGACCGTAGAGATTGAAGTCACCACCCTGGACGTTGACAAACTTGTCGCGCCGTAGCGATTCGCCCACTTCTCTGTTCAAAACGATCATTACCAAATTCTCCGCTGCGTTGAACGCCCTAATCTATTGGGTGGAGAATTTGCGTCCATGAGAAAGAATTTCAGGCATTTGAAGCACTGCTTGAAACGGAATCTGCAGCGCTTGAAAAACGACTTTTACATGACAAAAACACCGGTTATTTGCGGTTTGCGCTGAAAAACCGCCGAAAAAAAACCCCGAACGAATCGGGGTTTTCTCATTTTTCTTACAGCGGATCGATCATCAGAAGATGTTGATCGGATAGTCCACGAATACACGCAGTTCGTTACCGCTGACGTTGTACTCGCTGGATTTCTGCGACACGCGCAGGATCGAACTGCGCAACTTCACGCTCAGGTCTTTGGCCGGGCCACTTTGCACGACGTACTTGAACTGGTTGAAGATCTCGCGCTCGGTGCCGCCTTCGCTGGTAGACGTGGTGATGTTGTCGCCGCGCACGTAAGCGAAGTTGTAGCTCAGACCCGGAACGCCGAACGAACCAAAATCCAGGCCGTAACCCAGCTGCCAGCTGCGTTCGTCTTCGGCGTTGAAGTCAGACCAGTAGGAGTTGGCCAGGTAGATGGAGTTACCGCCGTCGCCGACACGACCCTGGTCTTTCTGGTAGCCGCCATAGGCGTAGCCCAGGTTGCTGTCGCCAGTGGAACGCTGATGCGCCACGGTGAACGAGTGCGGGCCGGTGGCGAAAGTGGCTGCCAGGCTCCAGATCTTGTTGTCGCGACCAGTGACGATGCTTTCGCCCGGCACGGTGTTTTCGCGTACGTACGAGCTGTCCAGCTTGGTGCGATAGCCGTTGAAGTCCAGGGTCAGGGACTGATCCTTGTTGAACGGAATCACATAGTTGGCGTTCACGTACTGTTTCTTCAAGACGTCTTCAACGTCGGACGCATACAGCGCGCCTTTGAAGTGTTCGGTGAACTGATAGCTGCCGCCCAACACGTTGATCGACTTCAGACCGCCGCTGTCACGGCCCTCATCGCTTTTGCGCGACTCGGCAGTGAAACGGCCGGCGTTCAATTCCAGGCCTTGGATCTCACGGGAGGTGATCAAAGTACCGGTATAGCTTTCCGGCAGCAGACGCACGTTGTCGTAGCTCAGCACCGGCAGGGCCGGCATCTGGTCGCCATAGGTCAACACGGTGTTGGAAACACGGAATTTGACCGCTGCGCCGCCCTTGGCGATGTCGTGGTTCGCACGACCGTCATTTTCCTGTTTGAAGAAGTCGATGCCGCCGGCGCCGCTACGGCCCTTGCCGCCGTCCAGGCGCAATGCGTACAGACCGAAAGCGTCCACGCCGACACCTACGGTGCCTTGGGTGAAGCCCGACGAGAACGTACCGATGGCCGCTTGGCCCCATTCGGCCTTGTCCTTGTTACCGTCTTTGTAATCACGATTGATGTAGGCGTTGCGCAACAGTACTTTCAGGCTGCTGTCTTCAACGAAACCCTTGGATTCGGCCTGGTCGTTAGCCATGGCCTGTGTAGCACTCAACATCCCCAGTGCGATCAGACTGATTCGCTTGTTCAACATTTTGTTTTCCTTATTACGGGTTGAAACGCGCTGTGTCGAACGGCTGAAACGGCGCTTTCTGCACTCTTGTATTCACCCCGAAACAAAAAAGCCCGCCGACGTTAACGTCATGGCGGGCCTGCTCCTTATTTTGAGTCATGGCGGTTAGCCACAGGCGTTGGGCCGAATCGTAGCCGCGCCCTGAACTGTGTGTCAATTTCAAGAATCGTCTTTAAATAGGCGAAAAACGTCTAAGAAACGTAATTTTTTTGCTGGGCGGTTGCAGAAAAAACGGATTAAACAGGGAGTTTGAACTGTGGGAGCGAGCCTGCTCGCGAAGCGCTGGATCATTCAACAAAGTCACTGGCAGGGCTGACGTC